>JBJTQH010000134.1:0-8842 GCA_046075505.1 Cyanobium sp.
CCCGGAGTCTTGGAGCCCCACTGGCGGAACTGCTTGATGTCGTCAATGGTCACCGAGTCATAGCCGGTGAGGTGCAGCAGCGCGTACAGCAGCATGCAGCCGTGGCCAGCCGACAGCACGAACCGGTCGCGGTTGAACCACTTGGGGTTCCTGGGGTTGTGGCGCAGCACCTGATCCCAGAGGGCGTAGGCCATGGGAGCGCAGCCCATCGGCAGCCCCGGGTGCCCGGAGTTCGACTTGTTGATCGCGTCGACCGCCAGGAAGCGGATGCTGTTGATGCACAGGCTCTCGACGGAGGTGGTGGGTGCGACGACCATGGCTTGGGGCTTGGCGTAAGGGGTAAGGGAGGGAAGCCCGGGCCGGAGGACCCTGAGGGCGAGTGCCGGGCTGGATCGGAGTCCGGTCAGGCCATCCGGCGGAAGGCGAGGCAGACGTTGTGGCCGCCGAACCCGAAGGAGTTGGAGAGCACCACGTTGACGTTGTGTTCGCGGGCCTCGTTCGGTACGACATCCAGATCACAGGCGGGATCGGGATTGCTGTAGTTGATCGTAGGCGGCACCAGATTGTGGGTGATCGCCAGCACCGAGGCCACGGCCTCGATGCCACCGCTGCCTCCCAGCAGGTGGCCTGTCATCGACTTGGTGGAACTGATCGGGATGCGATAGGCGTGGGCGCCGAGGGCCGTCTTGATGGCGGCGGTCTCGTTGCTGTCGTTGGCCTGGGTGCTGGTGCCATGGGCGTTGACGTAGTTCACGTCCTCTGCCTCGAGGCGCCCGTCCTGCAGGGCCAGTCGCATCGCTTCGGCGCCACCGCTGCCCCCCGGGGCCGGGGAGGTGATGTGGTGGGCATCGCAGGTGGTGCCATAGCCCACGATCTCGGCCAGGATCGTGGCGCCGCGGGCCTGGGCATGCTCCAGGGCTTCGAGCACCAGGATGCCGGCCCCCTCACCGATCACGAAGCCGTTGCGCTCGGCATCGAACGGGCGCGAGGCGGTCGCGGGGTCGTCGTTGCGGAATGACAGGGCCTTGGCGCTGGCGAAACCGGCCACCCCCAGGGGAGTGATCGCCGATTCAGCCCCGCCGCAGACCATGGCATCAGCCAGACCCAGCTGGATCTGCCGGAAGGCATCCCCGATCGCATTCGAGCCGGCGGCGCAGGCGGTGGCCACGGCGCTGCTGGGCCCTCGGGCCCCGAGGGCGATCGCCGCCAGACCGGCGGCCATGTTGGGGATCATCATCGGCACGCAGAACGGGCTGACGCGATCCGGTCCACGGCCGGCCAGCACGTGGGCCTGGGTTTCCATCATCAACAGACCACCCACGCCGGAACCGATCGAAACCCCGATGCGATGACGGTTGCTGTCATCGATCGTGAGCCCGGCATCGGCTACGGCCTGCTTGGCGGCCACGACGCCGAACTGGCAGAAGCGGTCCCAGCGCTTGGCCTCCTTCGGCTCCAGCCAGCCGGCTGTCTCAAAATTCCTGACCTCGGCGGCAAAGCGGCAGGCGTGTCGCGAGGCATCAAATAGCGTGATCGGCGCGACGCCGTTGCGCCCGCTGCGCAACCCTTCCCAATACGCGGCGACGTCGTTGCCGATCGGTGTGACCGCGCCCAGGCCGGTGACGACGACGCGGCGGAGTCCCTCCACCATGGGCGCCTCAGGCCTGCTTGTCCAGGATGTACTTGACGGCATCGCCGACGGTGGTGATGCCTTCGGCGGCCTCATCGGGGATCTCGATGTCGAAGGCCTCCTCCAGGGCCATCACCAGCTCGACGGTGTCGAGCGAATCGGCCCCCAGATCGTTCTGGAAGTTCGATTCGGGCTTCACCTCGCCGGCATCGACGCTGAGCTGCTCGGCAACGATCGAGCGCACTTTCTCGAAGATCGCTTCCTGGGACATGGCCGCTGAGTGAGAGGCCGCATCCTACGGGTCGCCCTGTCGGTCTCCCCCGCCGGTATGAACAAGGGTGACGGGCTGCGCGCGCCCTGAAGCCGCCTGCGGAGACCTTCGGTACGTTGGGCACCACGCCGTTCGTTCGTCGGCGCCTGTGGCGATCGGATCCCTTCGTCCCGGATCCGCTGCCCCACGTCTCAGGTCACGCGCCCAGGCAGGTTGCGCACCCGCGTTCACCAGCCCGTCCGCTCCGGCTCCTCGCTCCGTTCACCGCAGAGATCACGCCCCGAGGCCCATGTCCCACGCTGTCAAGATCTACGACACCTGCATCGGCTGCACCCAGTGTGTGCGTGCCTGCCCCCTCGATGTGCTCGAGATGGTGCCCTGGGATGGCTGCAAGGCCGGTCAGATCGCCTCTTCCCCCCGCACCGAAGACTGCGTGGGCTGCAAGCGCTGCGAAACCGCCTGCCCCACCGACTTCCTCAGCATCCGCGTCTACCTCGGCGACGAGACCAGCCGCTCCATGGGCCTGTCGTACTGACCGAGCCTCGTTGATGCCGGCATCGCCCGCTGTGGCACCTCCGGCATCAACGGCTACCGGCCGGCACGGGTCGATCCCTGTCCTCCCCGTTTGCGGGGCGGTCAAGCTGATCCTTCCGCCCGGTTTCACCTCCATCGCCCCATAAGCTCATGCCCGGCCCTGCCGGGCTTTTTTGTGGCTCCCTCCCGCTGACGCCTTCCCTATGTGCGGCATCGTTGCCCTGATCGGTTCCCGCGAGGCGGCCCCCCTGCTGCTCGAGGGGCTGCGCCAGCTGGAATACCGCGGCTACGACTCCGCCGGCATCGCCACCGTCCATGCCGAGGGGCTGCACTGTCTGCGGGCCGAGGGCAAGCTCGTCAACCTCACCGCCCGCTATGAGCAGCAGGGCGCCCCCGGGCAGTGCGGCATCGGCCACACCCGCTGGGCCACCCATGGCAAACCGGAGGAGCGCAACGCCCACCCCCATCTCGATGGCAGCGGCCGCCTGGCGGTGGTGCAGAACGGGATCATCGAGAACCATCGCCTGCTGCGGGAGGAACTGCAGGCCGAGGGTGTCCGCTTCCGCTCCGATACCGATACCGAGGTGATTCCCCACCTCGTCGCCAGGCGTCTGCAGCAGCTGCAGGAGCAGGGCCGCAGCCCCGAGGCGCCGCTGCTGCTGGAGGCGGTGCAGGATGTATTGCCCCGGCTGCAGGGGGCCTATGCCCTGGCGGTGGTCTGGGCCGAGGTGCCCGGTGCCCTGGTGGTGGCCCGACGTCAGGCGCCGCTGCTGATCGGTCTGGGGGAGGGTGAATTTCTCTGCGCCAGCGACACCCCGGCTCTGGCGGGCTTCACCCGCACCATCCTGCCCCTGGAGGACGGTGAGACCGCCCTGCTGACGCCCCTGGGCATCGAGCTGCACGATCAGGCGCGGCGGCGGGTGATGCGCACCCCCAGCCTGCTCAGCGGCACCGAGCACGTGGCCGACAAGCGCAGCTTCCGCCATTTCATGCTCAAGGAGATCCACGAGCAGCCCGAAACGGTGGCGTTGTGGGTGGCCCGCCACCTGCCGGCCCTCGATGCCGCCGCACCGCCGGCGAGCGATGGCCTGTCCCTGGTGGCCCTGCCCCTCGACGACTCCTTCTACGAGGGCGTGGAGCGGATTCAGATCCTGGCCTGCGGCACCAGTCGCCATGCGGCGCAGGTGGGGGCCTATCTGCTGGAGCAGCTCGCCGGTCTGCCCACCACCGTGCATTACGCCAGCGAGTTCCGCTACGCGCCGCCGCCGCTCACCCCCCACATGCTCACGATCGGGGTGACCCAGTCGGGGGAGACGGCCGATACCCTGGCGGCCCTGGCGATGGAGCAGCAGCGGCGCCAGCTGGTGGCCGATCCCGCCTATGCCCCCAGGATGCTGGGGATCACCAATCGCCCCGAGAGTTCCCTGGGCCGCCTGGTGCCTCACCTGCTGGACATCGGTGCCGGCATCGAGGTGGGGGTGGCTGCCACCAAGACCTTCCTCGGCCAGCTGCTCGCCTTCTATGGCTTGGCGATCGCCTTCGCCGAGCGGCGCGGCCATGTGCCCGGCGGCCCCGATCCGGCCCGGCTGCGCACCCTGGCGGAGCAGCTGCGCGCTCTGCCGGCCCTGCTGCAGCAGCTGGTGGAGGATCACGATCGCCGCTGCGCTGCCCTGGCCCACCTGTTCGCCGATACCCAGGATGTGATCTTCCTGGGGCGTGGCATCAACTATCCGATTGCGATGGAGGGGGCGCTCAAGCTCAAGGAGATCAGTTATATCCACGCTGAGGGTTATCCCGCCGGTGAGATGAAACACGGCCCCATCGCTCTGCTCGATGCCCGCGTGCCCGTGGTGTCGATCGCTGTGCCCGGCTCGGTGTTCGACAAGGTGCTCTCCAATGCCCAGGAGGCCAAGGCGCGCGATGCGCAGCTGCTGGGGGTGGCTCCCGCCTGCGCCGACACCGAGCAGCTGTTCGATCTGCTGCTGCCGCTGCCGGAGGTGGACGAGCTGCTCAGCCCGTTGCTCACCGTGATTCCGATGCAGCTGCTCAGTTATCACATCGCCGCCCACCGCGGCCTGGATGTTGATCAGCCGCGCAACCTCGCCAAGAGCGTCACGGTCGAGTAGGGGAAGTCGAGTAGGGAGACAGGGGCAGAAGAAGACCTGGACAGACCTGGACGGGGTGTCGGGTGCTCGCGACCGGGTTCAGGGTGCCCAGAGGTCGGGCTCGATGGCTTCGGGGGTGGTGCTGCGTGCAGCTGGGCGGGTTGAGGGGGCGTGCGTGCGCCAGCGGCGGCTGAGGCGCAGCGAGTGTAGCCGCTGACCATGGGGGGCCATGGCGGCTCGGGATCAGGTCCCAGCGCCGACCCTTGCTCCTCTGCAGCGGCTGCTCGAAGGCCATCGGGGCGCGATCGAGCCGGGCGGCCGCCTCGGTTGGCGCTGGCTGCGCTGAACGCGGCAGACGGGGGGAGGGAGTCAGTGGGGTGGAGTCAGTGGGGAAAGTCAGTGGGACGGGGCTGTCGCTGTGGCGGAGCTGTCGCTGCGGCCGTAGCGGTCCTGGAAGCGCACGATGTCGTCTTCGCCCAGGTAGGGGCCGCTCTGCACCTCGATCATCTCCACCGGGATCTTGCCGGGGTTGGACAGACGGTGCTTTGAGCCGAGCGGGATGTAGGTGCTCTGGTTCTCTCCCACCAGCTCCTGCACCCCCTCTTTTTCCACCAGAGCCGTGCCCTTCACCACCACCCAGTGCTCGGCGCGGTGGTGATGCATCTGCAGCGACAGGCAACCGCCCGGGTTGACAACGATCTTTTTGACCTGCCAGCGATCCCCTTCGGTGATGCCGTCGTAGGAGCCCCAGGGGCGATAGATGCGGCGATGGGCCTTGCTCTCCGGTGCTCCCGCCTTCTCCAGCAGGCCCACGATCGCCTTCACCTCCTGGGCGCGGTCGCGCTGGGCCACCAGCACCACATCGTCGGTTTCGACCACCACCAGGTTTTCCACCCCGAGCCCCACCACCAGCCGGTGTTCGCTGCGCAGATAGCAGTTGCGGCTGTCCTCGCTGATCACCCGGCCGCGCAGCACATTGCCGTTCCCGTCCTGGTCGGCGGTCTCCCACAGGGCGCTCCAGCTGCCCACATCGCTCCAGCCGGCATCCAGCGGCAGCACGGCGCCGCAGCTGGTCTTCTCCATCACCGCCACATCGATCGCCACATTCGGGCAGTGGGCGAAGGCCTCCCGCTCCAGGCGCCGGAAATCCAGATCGGTGGCCTCCAGCTCCAGGGCGCTGCGGCAGGCCGTCACCACCTGGGGGGCATGGCGTTCCAGCTCCGCGAGGATGGCGCTGGCGCGGAACAGGAACGTGCCGCTGTTCCAGGTGAAGCGACCGCTGGCCAGGAACTGCTCGGCCGTGGTGCGGTCCGGTTTCTCGACAAAGCGCCGGATCGGCACCGGCGTGCCGCTCAGTGCCTCGGTGGCCTCGAAGGCCTCGATGTAGCCGTAGCCCGTCTCCGGAGCGGTGGGCACGATCCCGAAGGTCACCAGCTGGCCGGCCTCGGCTGCCGAGCGGCCGGTCTGCACCGCCTGGCGGAAGCGTGCCGCATCGCGGATCACGTGGTCGGCGGCGAGCACCAGCAGCAGGGGGTCCTCGCCGTCGGCGGTGGCCTGCAGCGCCGCCACCGCCACCGCCGGAGCGGTGTTGCGCCCCATCGGTTCGAGCACGATCGCCGCCGGCATCACGCCGATCTGGCGCATCTGTTCGGCGACGATGAAGCGGTGGTCCTCGTTGCAGATCAGCAGCGGTGGCGCCAGGCCCTCCAGGCCCTGCAGGCGCAGCTGGGTCTGCTGCAGCAGCGTCTCCTCGCCGCTGCCGGCCAGGGGCCAGTACTGCTTGGGATAGGTGGCGCGTGAGAGGGGCCACAGGCGGGTGCCGGTGCCACCGCAGAGGATCACCGGAACCAGGGTGGAGAGGGCCATGGCTGGTGGCAGTGTCGCCGTAGGTGGGCGGCCCCATTCAACCGGAGGCCCCTCGCGCTGGCGGCGGCGGCAGACAACGCGAGGGGCGGGATGCCGATCCGGAGGGGCTCCCGGTGGGCCCCCTGGGGCTCAGGGTGGGTTCCCGGCGGGTCGCGTCTGGATGGTCTCAGCGCCCCAGCAGCTCAGAGCTCCAGCAGGCCGGGCGGCGGCGTGAGGCCGATCCAGCCCTGCTCGGGATGCACTTCTGGCACGATCGCCTCCACGAAGGGGATCAGCAGGCGGCGTCCGTCGCTGAGCATCGCGATCTCGAGCAGATCATTGCCGCCATGGATCAGATCGGTGACGGTGCCGATCGGTTCCGGATCGGGCAGAAGGCGCACCTGCAGACCCACCAGATCCAGCAGGTGGAATTCGCCGGCTTCCAGCGGCGGCCGATCGTCGGCATCCACCAGCAGGTGATGGCCCACCAGCGCTTCGGCGCTGCTGCGGTCGTCGCAGCCCTCCAGATGCAGCACATACAGCTCCTTGCCGGGAAGCTGCCGACCGGACAGCAGCCGCACGGCCTGCACCTCCCCCTGGCGCGAGCGCAGCCAGCGGGGCCCGGGCCTGGTGAAGCGCTCGGGGAAATCGCTCATCGGCAGCAGCCGCACCTCGCCGCGCAATCCCTGGGCCGCCACCAGCCGTCCCACCTCCAGCAGCTCCGCAGGGATGGCGGTGGCAGCCGTGGCGGCCTGTGCCGCACGGACTCCCGGCGCCGGAGCCTGGGACGACCGCGGTGTGGGCTGATCGGGAGTGGCGGAGGGCTGGCGCATCGGGCCTGGTGGCGGGAAGGAACAGGTTCTGCCAGTCTCCCGGTCCGTGATCCGTGATCCGTGATCCGTGGTCCGTGGTCCGTGGCCCGTGGCCTACTGGGATCCGGGCCTGAGGTTGCCGGCGCTGGTGCCGCGGACGCCGGGGCTGTCGCCCGGATGCACCTTCCACTTCCGATAATGACGGCGTTCCGTATCCCTGCCGCCATGGCCAGCGCCCCGATCTTGCCCGGCACCACGGTGGTGGTGCGCGATCGCACCTCCATTTACAACGGCTATCGCGGTTTCGTGCAGCGCATCAGCGGTTCGCGGGCGGCGGTGCTGTTCGAGGGGGGCAACTGGGACAAGCTCATCACCCTGCCCCTGGCCACGATCGAGGCCGCCTGAGGCTGCCGCGCAGCTCCGATCCGCTCGTCAGGGGGCGGCAGGAGACGACAGCCCCAGCCGTTCGAGCGCGGCCCGGGCTGCCTGTTGTTCTGCTTCGCGGCGCGATCCCCCCCAGCCCTCCGCCTGGAGCGGTCCCGTCGTTGCCGCATCCGAGCCCGCCACCTGCACCTGGCAGTGAAAGCGGCGCGGATCGCCATGGAGGCGACTGATCTCGGCGCTGCTGTACCTGGGCAGGCCCAGAGCCTGGCCCTGGCTCCATTCCTGCAGGGCTGATTTCCAGTTGTGACGCAGCGGATCGGCCAGCAGCAGGGCGCTGTCGCGGCGCCAGTGGGGATCCAGCCAGGCGTGCACCGCCCGCAGGCCGCCTTCCGCGCCGCCCCAGCCCTCGTATACGGCTCCCACAAGCGCCTCGCAGCATTCGGCCCGCACGGTGGCGCGGCCGGCACGGTCGCCGGCGGCCATGGCACCGATCCGGATCAACCCTTCCAGGGCCAGCCGTTCCGCCAGCTCCGCCAACCAGCGATCGCTCACCAGTTGGGCGCGCAACGCGGAGCGGCGCCCCACGCTCAGGCCGGGGTGCTCCCGGCGCAGAAAGACCGCGGCCGCCAGGCGCAGGACGGCATCGCCGAGAAACTCCAGCTGTTCGTGGTGGCGGCCCAGGCCGGCGGACGTGTGGCTCAGGGCCTCATCCACCAGCTGCAGGGCGGCTTCGCTCGGCTCGCCGGGGCCGCTGCTCACCCCCAGCGTCTCCAACAGAGTCAGCAGCTGACGCCGGCGGTCGGGCGACAGATCGAACGGCATGGCGCGGCACAGGATCCAGGCATCATCGGCGCCGAGCGGTCGCGGCGCCCGCGGCTGCTGTCCAGATGGCTGCTTCCCGACCGGCTGCTGTCCTGTTGGAGGCAGTCCAGTAGGAGGCTGTTCAGTTGGAGGCAGGGCGCTGCAGCCGCACAGGTGCTGGACGGTGCCTGCCGCCGCTGAACAGAGGGTGAAAGCAGGACATAAGCCGGGTTCTGTTCCCGACCCCATCACGGGAGGGGATCGGGGGTGATCATCTGTCTGGGACCGCCGTTACCGGCGGCCTCGAGCGGCACATGGAAGTCGGGACGGGGAAGTCGGCCAACCGTTGTCCCTGGGCCTTGCTCCCGGCCGGGGTTTACCGAGCCGGCACCTCTCGATGCCGCTGGTGCGCTCTTACCGCACCTTTGCACCCTTGCCTGTGAACCGCTGCGCCGAAGCG
>JBJTQH010000135.1:0-29554 GCA_046075505.1 Cyanobium sp.
CTGGACGACGCTCCGCTCACGCCTTCCCAGGCGCAGGGACTCCGGGAGGGCGTATGGCTGCCTCTGCTGTCTCTGCCGCAGTTTCTGCAGGTCACGCCGGAGCATCCGCTCGTCACCGAGCCGTACATCGCCACCACCGAGGAGCATCAGGGCCGTTGGCAGGCGCTGCTTGCGGATGAAGAACGGCCGATCATCGCGCTCAACTGGCAGGGCAATCCGGAGCATGAAAAGACCAACTCCAGGGGCCGCTCTCTGCCGCTGGAGACCTTTGCGCCGCTGGCCGGCCTGCCGGGAGTCCGCTTCCTATCACTGCAGAAGGGCCACGGCTCCGAACAGCTGGAGAGCTGCTCGTTTCGCGATCGCTTCATGAATGTGCAGGCGCAGGTGGATGCGGCCTGGGACTTTCTCGACACCGCTGCGATCATCGCCTGCTGCGATCTGGTGATCACCTCCGACACGGCCCTGGCCCATCTGGCCGGCGGCATGGGTAAGACCACCTGGCTGTTGCTCAAGGATGTGCCGGAATGGCGCTGGGGCCTGCAGGGTGAGACCATCTTCTGGTACCCCTCCCTGCGGCTGTTTCGCCAGCGCCAGCGCGGCGACTGGGCGGAGGTGATGCAGCGGGTGGTTTCCGCTCTGCAGGCGTTCTGTGCTGGGGATCCGTGGGGCCATGCCGCTGCCCTGGCCAGGGGCGATGGCCCCGGTTTGTGTTCTCCTGATGCTTCTGGCTTCTGCGATGGCGTCAGCGTGCCCCTCAGGGCTGCCAGCTTTGCGCACGACGCAGCCTGCCCGGCTGATCCCCACGGCCAGTTCGCACCGGTACCGCGACCCCCAGCCGCCCCAGGCTCACCGACGCTGAGCGCTGTGTTTCCGGCGCTGCTTCCTGTGCCTGCAGCACCGCCGGGCGCCGGGGCACGACCGGTCTCTGCTCTCCAGGCGCCATCGCTTGCCTTGCCTGCCTCGGCGCCGCAGCGCCCGCCTCTGTCGTTCGCATCTGCGGAAGCCCTGGCCCAGGCCGGGCTCGACTGGCAGGAGCGCGGTGAGCTGGAGCGGGCGCGGCAGGCCTATGGACAGGCCTTGCAGCTCAGGCCCGATTTCCCGGAGGCTCTCTCCAATCTGGGGCTGGTGCTGCAGAAGTAGGGGCAGCTCGATGCCGCCATCGCCCATTTCCAGCGCGCTCTCGCCCTGCAGCCTCCGGAACAGGGCCGCATTCAGTTCAACCTCGGTGCTGCCTATCAGCAGCGTGGTGATCTGCAACTGGCGGTGGCGGCCTACCGCCTCGCCCTGGCGCAGCATCAGCCTTACCCCAAAGCCCTGAACAATCTCGGTGTCTGTCTGCAGGAGATGGGCGATCTCGAGGGTGCCATCGAGCACTTGTCTCAGGCTCTGGAACAGCAGAGCGACTATCACGAGGCGCGCACCAATCTCGCGATGGCCTTGCTGTTGGCTGGTCGCTATCCGGAGGGCTGGGCTTTCTACAATCGCCGCTTCGAGGTGGCGCAGCGGCTGTCGCTGCTGGTGGCACGGCCTTCGCTGCCGCTCTGGGATGGTCGAGCGCTGGGGCCCGCCGATCCGCTGTTGCTGGTGGCGGAACAGGGCCTGGGCGACACGTTGCACTTCATGCGCTATCTACCGCTGCTCCGGCATCAGGGCATGGCGGTAGCGCTATGTGCCGATCCCAAGCTGCATGGCTTGATTCAGGCCTCCGGCATCGACCCCGCGCCGCTGACAGCATCTGAGGCTCTGAAGCGCCGCCAGGGCGTCTGGCTGCCGCTGCTGTCGTTGCCGCAGCACCTGGGCGTCAGCGCCAGGGAGCCCCGCGTGGTGGAGCCCTACATTCGCACCACCCCCGAAGCGCTCGCCCGTTGGCAGGCCCTGCTGGACCGGGAGCCAGGCCCGCTCATCGCGCTCAACTGGCAGGGCAATCCCGACCATGAAACCACGACGTCTCGGGGGCGTTCGCTGCCGTTGGAGTTGTTGGCACCGCTCGCTCAGATCGGAGGGGCGCGCTTCGTGTCGCTGCAGAAAGGGCCTGGCTCCGAGCAGCTGGAACGCTGTTCGTTTCGCCATCGCTTTGTCGCCTGTCAGCCGCAGGTGAATGGGGCCTGGGATTTTCTTGATACCGCGGCGATTCTTGCCTGTTGCGATCTGGTGATCAGCTCCGATACCGCCCTGGCCCATCTGGCCGGTGGCCTGGGTCGGCCCACCTGGCTGCTGCTCAAGGATGTGCCGGAATGGCGCTGGGGTCTGCAGGGCGATCGCAGTGGCTGGTATCCCTCGATGCGTCTGTTCCGCCAGCAGCGTCGGGGCGATTGGCAGGAACTGATGCAGCGGCTGATGCTGGCGCTGCAGCTCCACTTCGGCTGGGCCACCCAGCCTGCTCCAGCCCATGGGGGGGCGACAACCGTCGGGAGGCCGCTCGAGGCCCCTGCTATCACGGTGCCATCGCTGACGCGTTTGCAGCAGGCCGAAGCCCTGTTTGCCGCCGCCCGCTGGGTTGAGGCAGAAGCGCTCTATCGCGATCTGATCCACACGGATCCGGCCGATGCCCAGCTTTTCCATCGACTCGGCCAGATCTGCGGGCTGAACGGACGCTTCCAGGAGATGGCGGAATGGCTGGAGAAGGGGCTGCAACTGCGGCCTGAAGATCCTGCTGCCCTCGGTAATCTCGGCCTTGCCTATCAGGAACTCGGCCACCTGGAGGCCGCCCTCGACGCCTATGGCCGCTCGCTGCATCTCAGGCCCGATGCCCCGGATGTGCGCACCAACCAGGGTACGGCCTGGCAGGCTCGAGGTGATCTGCAGGCGGCGATCGCTTGCTATCGCCAGGCGTTGATGTTCCGGCCTCAGCATGCTGAAGCCCACTGCAATCTCGGCCTGGCCCTGCGGGAACAGGGCGACAATAGTGCTGCCCTGGAGGCTTACCAGCAGGCGATCCATTGCCAGCCCGATCTGGCCAGGGCCCACTACAATATGGGTTGTCTTCACTATGCCGAGCAGCGCTACCAAGAAGCGATTCGGGCTTATCAGCAGGTGATCCGGATCCAACCGCAGTTCGCCGATGCCCATACCAGCCTGGGTAATGCCTATAAGCAGGCGGGTGATCTTGAGGCTGCAATCGCCGCCTATCAACAGGCCCTGGCCCATCGTCCGGAGGATGCCGATACCCTCTGCAATCTCGGCAACAGCTATCTCGTGCGCAGCGAGCTGCCAGCGGCGATCGCCTGTTTTCAGCATGCGCTGGCGATCGACCCCACCCATGCCCTCACTCTGCATAATCTTGGCCTGGCCCTGCAGGAACAGGGGGATGTGAGCGCCGCGATCACGGCCTTCCGCCGTTCCCTGCACAGCGATCCCAGCTTTGCCGAGGCCCATGGTGCGCTGGCGATGGCGTTGCTGCTGGCTGGCGCGTATCCGCAGGGCTGGCAGGAGTACGAATGGCGTTTTCAGTGTCAGCACGGCCCGCACCTGCTTGCGGCCCGGCCGGACCTGTCGCGCTGGGCTGGCCAGCCGCTTGCCGCCGGTTGTGCGTTGATCCTGGTGAGTGAACAAGGGCTTGGCGACACCCTGCAGTTCCTGCGCTATGGCCTGCATCTGCAGCATCAGGGTCTGGAGGTTCACCTCTGTGCTCCCAGCAAGCTGCATGGGTTGATCCAGCTCAGCGGTCTGCAGACCCTGCCGCTGACACCGGAACAGGCGACTCAGCTCACCGCAGACTCTTGGCCTGGTGCCCATTGGCTGCCGTTGCTGTCTCTGCCGGGTCTGCTGGAGGTGACGCCTGAAACCCCGCTGCTGTGCGATCCCTACCTGCGCAGCAGCGAGGAGCGGATCGAAGCCTGGCGCGAGCATCTCGCCGTAGAGCAGCGTCCGATCGTGGCGATCCACTGGCAGGGCAATCCCGATCATGAGCAGACCACCTCCATGGGCCGATCGCTGCCGCTGGAGGCGTTTGCTCCTCTGGCTCAGATCGAGGGCCTGAGCCTGTTGTCGCTGCAGAAGGGCCACGGCTCCGAGCAGCTGGAGCGTTGCTCCTTCCGCGATCGTTTCGTAGCGTGCCAGGAGTTGGTGAACGCCACCTGGGATTTTGTCGACACCGCGGCGATCGTGGCCCACTGCGATCTGGTGATCACCTCCGACACCGCCCTCGCCCACCTGGCCGCCGGCATGGGCCAGCCCACCTGGCTGCTGCTGAAACACCCCCCCGAATGGCGCTGGGGCCTGCAAGGCGAGCGCAGCTTCTGGTACCCGTCGATGCGCCTATTCCGCCAGCGGAGCCGGGGGGATTGGGCGGGGGTGATGGAGAGGGTGGTGGCTACCATCATGATCGAATCATGACTCAGGCAGCAGCAAGGCTGAATCTGTACTCCGGCCGTCATCCTTAACCGACGGAAGACATTCACCCCAGCGCGGCAAGACATCCACTAAAATCTCCTTCCACCCAGGTGGCGCAACGTCCTCGCCACATCAGCAAAGGCGTAGAGATAAATCCCATCAAACCGACTTAAAGTAACAACGTTAAGCCAGTCTTGTTTCGATGATCTCCCCAAACGCAAGCGACTGGATCTGGCCCCACCTCGGCAGACGCCTACCAACCATCAAGACGGCATTTGGCCTGCTTGCTTCCCAGTCCACCATCAACATTCTCGAACTGGGCACCACACGTTCCTTTCGCCAGGGTGCGATCGACACCACTCACTTCAATCCAGACCCAACCACCTGGGACTGGGGGGGGGCGGATGCTTCACGGTGGCCTGCCTGCGACTGCTGCCACAAGCCACGATCACCAGCATTGACATCAGCGCGGAGGCCTTAAACGTCTGCCGTACGTTGTGCGCCGAACATGAATCCAGGCTGCGAACTCACCAGATCGACGCCTCCACTTTTCTGAGCGAAACGCAGGAGCGTTACGATCTGATCTACATGGACCATGCCGAAGCAGATGGATCCGATCAAGTTGCTCTCCTGCATCTGCAGGACATCAAGATCATCATCAGTCGCTCCTTGCTGAGCCCGACAGGGCTGATCCTGATCGACGATGTTGCGGTTCCCCAGGGCCAGTTCAGCAAAGGCCTCTACAGCATCCCGTTCCTGACCAGTCTTGGCTTTACAGAGCTGTCCCGACACACCTATCAGGCGCTGTTGAGACGCGATTGGCTCCCATGAGAACGGCTAGACCGGAATAGCCCAAACCCCACAACCCACACCCAGAAGCGTCGCGCCTCCTGTCGGCGACAGAACGGGACAACAGCCGCAGCCCGACCCGCCCGAAGAAGCGGGAAACCGCGCGGCAGAATTCCCTGGACTGGCGCAGCGACACCATGAATCCCTTCGAGGCCGAGATCGAAGCGGCATCCCTGCTGGCCCAGCAGCTGGGACCCTTCGCACGGGCCATCCTGGTGGACACCGCTGAGGGTCGGTTCGCGGTTCCCATCGAGGACATGCATGTTGGGCTGCAACTGCGCCAAAGAGGCAGCTACAGCAGCCAGGAAAGGGAAACGCTACGCCAGCTCTGCAAACCCAGCAGCCGAGTGCTGATCGTCGGCGCCCACATCGGATCTCTGGCAATCCCTTTGGCGAAAAGCTGTGAATCCCTGACAGCCATTGAAGCCAATCCTGGCATTTTTGAACTGCTGAAACTGAATCTCCAGCTCAACGGCTTGAAAAACATCCGCATCATTCAGACCGCCGCCAGCGACAGACATGAAACCATCAGCTTCGTGCTGAACAGGGTCAACTCCGGGGGCAGCGAACGCATGCCCACCATCAAAAATCCGATCTACTTCCACGACAATCCAGAAATCATCAACCTGTCAGCAGCGCCGCTCGACGACGTCCTTAGCGATCAGTCCTTTGAAGTCATTCTCATGGACATCGAGGGATCGGAATACCCGGCTCTCAAGGGAATGCAACGCCTCCTCCGCGATGCCGTGGCCTTACAGGTGGAGTTCATCCCCCACCACCTGATCAATGTCGCCAACATCTCCGCCGCCGATTTCCTGGCACCGATTCAAGATCACTTCACAGCCCTGGTCGTGCCTCACAGGCGACTGGTCACGGGCCGTGATCAATTTGCCGACGTCCTTGGCGGCATGGTGGCGAACAACGAAGCCAGTGAAGGCTTGCTGTTCCTCAAGGCCGATCCATCCGCGATCAGCTGGGCCTGAAAAACCGCCAGAGGCGAGATAGCATGGACGTCAATGCTAGATCGCAGGCCATCCTTGAATCTCGTCGAAGTCCAGCTCCAGAACGCCCAGCGCATGCATCTCGTTGTGGACAGCAGCCGCGATCGCGTGATCGCGCCATTCCTGATGCAGCACAAGATCTGGGAGCCCTCCGAAACAGCCATCCTCTGCCAACTGCTGCGGCCCGGCCACAATGTCATCGATGTCGGCGCCAACATCGGCTACTACACGGTGATGTTCTCCAAGCTCGTAGGCCCGTCAGGCTGGGTGCACTCCTTTGAACCTGAACCCAACAGCTTCCGGCTGCTTTCAGCCAATCTACTGATCAACGACTGCACCAATGTCTCCTGCGAGAATCGCGCTGTCAGCGACATCACGGGAGATCAGGATCTCTATCTCTCAGATGTCAATCTAGGAGACCACCGCCTGTTTCCCTGCGAAGGCCGCGCCAGCTGCTCGGTCGAAACGACCTCACTGGATGAGACTCTGCCCTGGCAGCAGATCGATTTCGTCAAGATCGACACTCAGGGGGCGGAGCCGCGCATCCTGGCCGGGATGCATCAACTGATCGAACGCAGCCGCGGCAGGCTCGGATGCCTCTGGAGTTCTGCCCAGGGCTGCTGAATCTATCGGGAGCAGGGCTGGAAGCCTTGCTCTTCGAGCTGGAATCCCTGGAGGCCAGAGTTCACTGGATTGAGATCAAAGAGGGGAAGATTGTGCTGATGAGGCTGCAGGATGCAACCCGTGATCTACGCGCCATCGCCGATCAGATGCTGGCATCAGGCATTCAGGACCTCGCCAGGGATGTTGTGGTGTTCTTCAGCGAGGATGCCGAAAGATCGTTTCTGAGGCCACCCGAAGCCACCACCAGCCTCTGAGCAGCCTTCCTGCTGGCGAGCAGCCCAGACTGTTACAGCCTTCGATGTCTTGAATGCATCCTCTTTGTCAGGCTGCCCCAGGAGCCGCACTCCGACACCTCTTCCCTCCTGAGCTTCATCCAGACCATTCGCTTCAGACCATTCGCTTTGGACCATTGGCTTCGGACCAATGGCTTCAACCCATGACATCAGGCCTGTTTACCAAACGCAAATCGGTTGCGAAGGGTTCACAGATCGCCGGAGCGCCTCCAGGCAACCGCCCCATCCCTTCGCCCGTCCCAGGCATTCCCAGGCAGCGGCGACATGCCCACAGCCTTCTGGCGTTCCCAGACTGTCTCCACAGCACTCCTTGATACCGATCCAACCAACTCCCCCCTCCCCACCCCCCTGGCGCCGCGCCCTGGGCGAGGCCCTCGCCGCCCTGCCCGCTGAGCGCCGCCGCGGCCTGCGGCCCCTGGAGCCCTGCGAAGCGCCCGCTGAACTGCGCATCGCACCGCAGGCCCCTCCCCTGCTGGACCTGGCCAGCAACGACTACCTGGGCCTCAGCCGCCACCCGGAGCTGCTCGCCGCCGCTGCCGCCGAGCTGCAGCGCTCGGGCCTGGGTGCCGGCGCCTCGCGCCTGATCTCCGGCAGCCGGCCGGTGCATCAGCAGCTGGAATCCGAGTTGGCCGCCTGGCTGGGTCGTGAGCGGGTGCTGCTGTTCCCCAGTGGCTTCCAGGCCAACCTCGGTGCCGTCACCTGCCTGGCTGACCGCCATAGCCTGGTGCTCGCCGATCGGTTGATCCACCACTCGCTGCTGGTGGGCGTTCAGGCCAGTGGTGCCCGCCTGCGTCGCTTCCGCCACAACGACGCCTCCGATCTGGAACGGCTGCTGGTCACGGCGCGCCGCGAGGCCCCCGAACGGCTGCTGCTGGTGCTGGTGGAAAGCCTGTACAGCATGGAAGGCACCAGCCCCGATCTGCATCGCCAGGCCGAGCTCTGCCGCGACCACGGCGCCCTGCTGCTGGTGGATGAGGCCCATGCCCTCGGGGTGCTCGGCACCGGCGGCCGCGGCCTCAGCCATGGCCTGCCGGCTGCGCTGCGCGAGCACACGTTGGTCAGCGGCACCTTCGGCAAGGCCTTCGGCAGCGGTGGTGCTTTTCTGGCCGGCGATGCCCTGCTGGGCGAGTGGCTGCTGCAGCGCTGCGGCGCCTTCCGCTACAGCACCGCCCTGGCTCCGCCCCTGGCTGCCGGGGCTCTGGCGGCCCTGCACTGGCTGCAGGCCCAGGAGCACTCGGAACTGGAGATGACGGATCAGAAGGGAGCAGCTCCGGAGCTGTCAGCATCGCGTGGCCGCGGTGGCGCGAGCGCAGCGGCGCCGGTGCCGCTCTCCCCCGCTGCTGCCCTGCTGGCCCGTGCCCGCCGCTGGCGCGAGGCCCTGGCGGCTGCCGGCTGGCCGCGGCCGCCCGGCGAGGGGCCGGTGCTGCCGCTGCTGGTGGGCGATGACGCGGCTGCCCTGGCCCTGCAGCAACGGCTGGAGCAGGCCGGTCTGCTCACGGTGGCGATCCGTCCGCCCACGGTGCCGGCAGGCAGCGCCCGGCTGCGGCTGGTGCTGCGTCAGGATCTTCCCGGCGGCACCCTGGAGCGCCTGCTCGCCGCCCTCGGCCCCGGTCCCGGTCCCGGTCCAGCGGCTCGCCGCCCCGGCCTCTGCTTCGGTGTCGCTGCAGCCGCCACTGCGCCATCCAGGGAAGCCTCCTCCCCCTGAGGCTCCTGGCTTGCTGCCACAGCCGGATCTGCAACAGCCGCCTGCCCTCTTCCCCATGAAGCCGCCGCTGACGCCCTCTCCTCCCCTGCTGCAGGTGATCGCCATGCACGGCTGGAGCGGTGTGTCGCAGCACTGGGAGCCCTGGCGCCAGGCGATCACGGCCCTGGGCTGGAGCTGGCAGAGCGGTGAACGGGGCTATGGCGGCGCCACCCCCCACCAGCCCGACTGGCAGGGCCACGGGCGGAAGGTGGTGATCGCCCATTCGCTGGGGCCCCATCTGCTGCCGGCTGGGCTGTTGGCGCAGGCGGAGGCGGTGGTGCTGCTGGCCAGTTTCGGGCGCTTCGTGCCGGAGGGTGCAGCGGGGCGGCGGCTGCGCCAGGCCCTGGCGCTGATGGATGGGCAGCTGGGCGAGGCCCACGACGCCCAGGCGATGCTGCGCCGCTTCCGGCAGGAGGCCGCTGCTCCCGATCCGGTTGAGCTGTTGCCGCCGGGGCCGGCCGATTTGCTGCTCAGCGACACCTGCCGCGAGCGCTTGCGCCGCGACCTGGCCCTGCTCGGCCGCAGCGAGGGGCTGCCCGCCGGCTTCCCTGCGGCCGTGCCGGTGCTGGTGGTGGAGGCCGGTCAGGACCGGATCGTGGTGCCCGAGGCGCGTCAGTTGTTGCGCCGCGATCTGGAGGGCATCACGGATGCGCTGCAGTGGCACACCCTCGAGGAGGCGGGGCACTGCCTGCTGCGTGGCCCGGTGCTGGAACCGGTGCTGGGCTGGCTGCAGGAGCAGCTGCTGGCGCCATGAATCCCGACTGGTCCGCCGCGGACGGCCCCCAGTCGCCGAGCAGCCCCCAGCTGGGTTCAGCGCTGCAGGCTGCGCGGCTCCCCGATCCATGGTCCGGCCACAGTGGGCCGCGCGAGGGGCCCTGCCGACGCGATCCGCCGCCGCCGGAGTCGGCCACCGGGCCTGAGCGCCGCTGCCCTGAGCCGCCGGAGCACCACGCCACCAGCCCCGGCTCCGTCAGCGTCCTGCCCGAGGGGATCGATTCCGGCCAGGCTTCCGCTTCCAGCCCTTCTGCAGAACCTGGTGCCGGCAGAGGTGGTGACCACACCAGCGCGGCAGGCCCCGCGTGCCCCCGCGACGGCTCCAGCGGTTCACCGGTGTTCCTCGCCGCCTCCGGTTCCAGCGGGTCTCCCGCGATCCTCGCGGCTCCCCGTTCCGGCGGCATTTCGTCCAGCCCCTTCAGCCAGCAGGTGCGCCGCAGCTTCGGGCGCCGTGCCGGCGACTACGACCGTCTGGCCCGGCTGCAGCGGGCTGTCGACTGGCGTCTGGCCCGCCTTGGCCGCAGCCTGCCCCTGCTCGAGGGGCCCTGCGCTGATCTCGGTGCCGGCAGTGGTCTGTTCAGCCGTGCCCTGCTGGCCCATCACCCGTCGCTGCGCCGCCAGCCGCTGCTGCAGCTCGATCTCTGCCCCGAGCTGCTCGCCTGCAACCCCCTCACCGCAGGCGGCCCGGAGTCGCCGGCCGCCAGCTCGCTGGTGTGGGATCTCAATGGCGGCCTGCCACCCCAGCTGCAGGGGGCGGCGCTGCTGGCCTCGAGCTTTGCACTGCAGTGGCTGGAGCAGCCCGCCCGGCAGCTCGGCCACTGGATCCGTCAGCTGCGAGCGGGCGGCTGGCTGGTGCTGGCTGTACCCACCGCCGGCAGCTTCCCCCAGTGGCGCCAGGCGGCGATCCAGGCCGGTGTTCCCTGCACAGCCCTGGAGCTGCCGCCGGCGGCCGCGTTGCTGCAGGCCGCCCAGCGCGAGGGCCTGCAGCTGCAGCACAGCGCCTGTCTGCGTTACAGCCGCCCGGCCATGGGAGGGCTCCCTGCCCTGCGCCATCTGCAGCAGCTGGGGGCGGGCACGAGCCGCCGGGCGCCCCTCGCGCCAGCGCAGCTGCGCCGTCTGCTGCAGCACTGGCCGCCCCACAGTCCACTCACCTGGGAGGTGCTGCTGCTGATCGGCCGGCGGGTCCGCTGAGGACCCCTCCCGCTCGCGCTCTCTACGGCGAGAATCCCCCCATCGAGAGGCCGCCATGGAGAGCACGCTGCCGCCATCCACCTCCGGCGCGTCCCCGGGGCCCGCGGCATCCAGGCCCGGGGTGGATCGGCTGGTGATCGTCGGTACCGACACCGATGTCGGCAAGACGGTGGTGAGCGCTCTGGTGGTGCAGGGCCTCGGCGCCCATTACTGGAAACCGGTGCAGAGCGGCCTGGAGGGCCCCACCGACAGCGAGCGCCTGCAGCAGCTGATCGCTCTGCCGGCTGAGCGGCTGCTGCCGGAGGCCTACCGCCTGAGCGCGCCGGTGTCGCCTCACTGGGCGGCCGAGCGCGATGGCGTCACGATCGATCCGCAGCGGCTGCAGCTGCCGGATCCGGCACGGCTGCCCGGCCCGCTGGTGGTGGAAACCGCCGGTGGTCTGCTGGTGCCGCTGCGCCGCGACTGGCTGCAGATCGAGCTGCTCGCCAGCTGGGGCCTGCCGCTGCTGCTGGTGGCCCGCAGCGGCCTCGGCACGCTGAACCACACGCTGCTGTCGCTGGAGGCGCTGAACCGCCGCGCCATCCCGGTGCTGGGCCTGGTGCTCAATGGCCCTCTGCACGCCGATAACCCGCGCACCCTCGAGCAGATCGGGGGCGTGCCGGTGCTGCTGCAGCTGCCGACCCTGGAGCGGCTCGATGCCGCCGCGCTGGCCGGCCAGTGGCAGGGAAGTGCCCTGGCCCATAGGCTGTCGCGATCACAGCTGGCGCCATGAAGCAACGCAATCTCCTGGTCGGTGCAGCCGTGGCCCTGGTCTGCGGCGGCATCCTGGTGCTGTTCACCGACATCGAGGTGAAGCTGGTGGAGTGGGTGAACTGCGGGCCGCTCAGCGCCGGCCGCGAGGAGCAATCGGAGATCTGCCGCCGCGCGGGATCCCGCTGAGCGGCGCTCCCCGGCGTGGCCAGGCCTCACGCTTGCGCAGCGGCGCCAGAAGCTTGGGGG
Organism: Cyanobium sp.; assembly: GCA_046075505.1. Classification (GTDB taxonomy): domain Bacteria; phylum Cyanobacteriota; class Cyanobacteriia; order PCC-6307; family Cyanobiaceae; genus Cyanobium. Next base: position 11,808 of record JBJTQH010000135.1, read on the forward strand.
AACCCGATCGCCCGCCCGTCGCTGAAGGTGATGGGCGGGCGGCGATCGTGCGGCTGCAGCCCTGGGCCGGAGCCCATCTCAGGCGCTGTGGCGTGAGCGCAGCGGGCAGTGGCCGGTCAGGGTGGACACGTTGTGTTTGGCCATCGGCAACGGCCAGCCCTGCCGCAGCTGGTGGTGCATCATCTCGATCTGGCTGCAGTTCCAGCCCTGGCGCTCCAGCGTCGCCCGGATGTCCTGCCACTGGCCATCGGCGAACAGCTCACAGGGGCCCCAGGCCCGACCGGGCCGGGAGTGCCGGGCCAGTTCATCGGGCTTGAGGAAACGGTTGGACACGCAGGAGCTCCGGATCCGGGGCGTCTGCTTCCATCATGCCAACAGCGCACCGCTCCTGCCTCTGCCATGTCGTTCACCGGACCGGAGGCCAGCGCCTGGCATCCCCACCTCTGGCATCCGTTCATCCAGCCGACCCAGGCCGATCCCCCCCTGCGGGCCGCGCGCGGCGAAGGGGCCGAGCTGGAACTCGATGACGGCCGGCGGGTGATCGATGCGATCAGCAGCTGGTGGGTGACCCTGCACGGCCATGGCGAAGCGCGGATCGCCGAGGCGATCGCCGCCCAGGCCCGCACGCTCGAGCAGGTGATCTTCGCCGACTTCCGCCATCCCGCCGCCGAGCGGCTGGCGGAGCGGCTCAGCGCCCTCAGCGGTCTGGAGCGGCTGTTCTTCTCCGACAACGGCTCCACCGCCGTGGAGGTGGCGCTCAAGATGGCCTGGCAGTGGTGGTGCAACCGCGGCACGCCCCGCTCACGCCTGATCGCCTTCGAGGGGGCGTATCACGGCGATACGTTCGGGGCGATGGCGGTGGGGGAGCGCTCCCTGTTCAGCGCCCCGTTCGAGCCGTTGCTGTTCGAGGTGGCCCGCGCCCCCTGGCCCGCCACCTGGTGGGGGGATGACGGCATCGAGGCCCGCGAGGCCGCTGCCCTGGAGCGTCTGGAGATGCTGCTGCAGGTGCCAACAGCGGCGGTGATCCTCGAACCCCTGGTGCAGGGCGCCGGCGGTATGGCGATGGTGCGCCCCGCCTTCCTGCGCGGTGTGGAGGAACGGGTGCGCCGAGTCGGGGCGCTGCTGATCGCCGATGAGGTGCTGATGGGCTTCGGGCGCAGCGGCTCGCTGTTCGCCAGCCAGCACGCCGGCATCCAGCCTGATCTAATCGCACTCTCCAAGGGCCTCACCGGTGGCTTCCTGCCGATGGGTGTCACCCTGGCGCGCGAGGCGATCCATGCCGGTTTCCTGGGATCGGATCCGGCCGTGACCTTTTATCACGGGCACAGTTTCACGGCCAATCCGCTCGGCTGCGCCGCTGCCCTGGCCAGCCTCGATCTGCTGGAGGCCGAGCCGCAGCGCTACCGCACGATGGCGGAGCGGCATCGCCCCCATCTGCAGGAGCTCGCCACCCATCCGGCCGTGCGCCATCCGCGCCTGCTCGGCGGCATCGCCGCCTTCGATCTGGCGGTGGAGCGGCCCGGCTACCTGCATCCGCTGGGCCGCAGCGTGCAGCGGCGGGCCCTGGAGCAGGGGGTGTTCCTGCGGCCCCTGGGCCAGGTGGTGTACCTGCTGCCGCCGCTGTGCACCAGCGACGCCCAGCTGCAGCGCTGCTACGGCGCCCTCCGCCACGCCCTCGACGCCCTCTGAGCCGCCCGCACGCGGGCGCAGGCAGGAGGCCGTTGCCGGCGGGCACGCTGGGGCTGCAGGGCTGCCGGCCTGGATCCCGCACGGCTCAGGGCAGCGGATCCAGGACGTGGCGGCGCCCACGGTGGTGATCGAGCCCGGCGGTCAGGGTCCGGCCAGGATCATCTCCTCCGCCACGGCCCGGGAGATGGCGTAGGGCAGGTGCTTCACCCGCTCGCTGCCCTCCTGATACCAGCTCACCTGCAGATCATCGACCGAGAGCTCGAGTCGGGCGCTCCACTGCGGACGGTGCAGGTCCCACAGCGCCGAATGGGGGGCCTGCTGGCGGGCCCCCAGCTGGCGCAGCCACTCCTCCAGGGCCGGCAGGGTGTGGTTGTAAAGGGGGGTGCGATCGGGGGGCAGGGTGGCCATCGGTGCCGCCGGGTGGCTCTCCGGAGCATGCCTGACGGCGGCCTGCCTCGGGAAGGGCCATCGCTGCCGATCCTGCCCGGCGGCAGCGGCGAGAGACGCCCTGGCCCCCTTGCCGGGGTGATTCTTCAGACAATCTGAACGGGGCCGCTGTAATCGAGCAGCGTGATGGTCATGTCTTCGTTGCCGTAGATCTGGCGCGATCCCTGGTTGAAGAGAATCATCGTGTGTGTGCGGGGGCCATCATTCAATCGGATCAGCCCTGCCACACCCGGTCGGATGATCTCAGCCCTCCGCCAGTCCACGGCTCGGAACGGGATCGCCACTCTCAGTTCATGGCCTTCAAGCACGGCGGGGGCGCCGTCGCGACCGAAGCGGCCCGGCAGATCGATGATGTCGTCGCGGGCGTAATCAATGATCAGATCCCCGTCGCGGGCATAGGCGGTCTTGGCGTAGGGGACCACGAAGCGATCGGGCCGGCGGGTGCCCCTCAGGGCATCCTGGAAAAAGGGGGTGAATTTTTTGATCGCCACAGGGTTTTATAAATCCTTTATAATTATAGCACGCCGCTGGCGCCATCCCATCAGGCCATCCCATCACAGGCTGTTGCGGGGCTTCCCTCTCCCGGGGAGCGACCGCTGCTGCGCCGGCGGCAGGGCCGCTGGGGGTGCCGCTCACGCCCGACGCTGCCGGCAGCGCCTCTCTCGGCGCCGGCAACCCCGAGGTCGACCGTTCCGGCGGGGCCTGAGGGAGGGTCGGCGCGACGGCCGGCGGGGCCATCGCTGCAACCGGCAGCCCCCCACTCGCCTCGCTCCACCAGCTGGGCCGGGTGACCAGGGCCAGGCCCCGGGCCCAGGCCAGACCCACACCCAGCACCAGGCTGAGCAGCAGTGCCAGCGCCAGCAGCACCAGCGCGAACCATTCGCCGCCCGAGAGGCTGCGGCGCACCCCCACCGGCCGTTGCACGCTGGTGGTGCGGCCCGCTGCCGGCTGGGGCCTCGCCCCGCTGCGCCCCAGGGTCGCGCTGGCGGCCGCGGCCGCCCGCAACCGCTGCAGCTGGGCGTCGTAGGCGCGGCGGCTGTCGGGATCGGACAGCACCGCATAGGCCTGATTCAGCCGCGAGAACGCTTCGCGGGCCTCCGCCGCCGGCAGGCTGGTGGTATCGGGGTGATAGCGCTTGCTGAGCACCCGGAACGCCTGGCGCAGCTCCTGCAGCGTGGCCTCAGGTGCCAGCTCCAGCAGCTGGTACAGGGTGGGGGCGCCTGGCAGCCGCTGGCTGTTCGTGGCGGCCCGATGGCTCGTCATGGCCCGCAGGGCAGGGGGCAGGCAGCAGCCCGCCGGGGCTGGGGGATCCTAGGGAGAACATCGCCGCGATCCCGATGGACGTCTCCGCGCCCGGCTCCGATCCCGGGAGCTCCTGCGACGCCCAGCTCTGGTCTTCCCTCGGCTGGCAGCCGGACGCCGATCAGCGGGGCCGCCTGCAGCAGCTGCAGGATCTGCTGCGCAGCTGGAACCAGCGGCTCAATCTCACCCGTCTGGTGGAAGGCGATGACTACTGGATCGCCCAGGTGTTCGACAGCCTCTGGCCGCTGCTGCCGCTGCTGCGGGAGCAGAGCGATGCGCCGCTGCAGGTGATCGATGTCGGCACCGGCGGTGGCTTTCCCGGTCTGGCGGTGGCGATCGCCCTGCCCCGGGCCCGGCTCACCCTGGTGGATTCGGTGAAACGCAAACTGGAGGCGGTGGGGGCGATGGCCCAGGCGCTCGGTCTGGCCGATCGGGTGCAGCTGCGCCCGGAACGGGCCGAACGCACCGGTCGGGAGCGCAGCTGCCGCGGCCGCTTTGATCTGGCGCTGGCCCGGGCGGTGGCCGCCGCACCGGTGGTGGCTGAATATCTGGTGCCGCTGCTGGCACCCCAGGGCCAGGCGCTGCTGTATCGCGGCCAGTGGTCAGAGGCGGACCAGGCGGAGCTGCAGCGGGCCCTGGTGCCACTGCGGGCCGGGATCGCCGCCTGCCACCAGCGGGATCTGCCCGGCGGCCGCGGCCAGCGCACCGTGCTCAGCGTGCAGCCGCTTGCCCCTTGCCCCGCCACCTATCCGCGCCCGATCGGCGTGCCCGCCAAGACGCCCCTGGGCGCGGTCGCGGTCGCCCGCCGCTGAGGACCGACCGCTGTGGCCACCAGTGGACCTCGGCGCCACCCGAGGCCGGGATGCCGTTCCGTGATGCCGTTCCGTGGCGGCCCTGCGGCAGCGGCAGCGCTCCAACATCCGCAGGCCGCTCAGTTCTGCTGCAGCCGCTTCACCACCGCGCCGCCGAGTCGCTGGCGCAGCGCCCGCAGGATGGCCGGAATCCGCTCCGCCCAGGGGCTCTCGCCCAGCACCGCCAGCAGCTCCGCTTCGCTCACCTCAGCATCGAACACGTCGGCATTGCGGCCCGGAAACCAGTGGCCGCCGTTGCCGAGCAGGCCGTAGCGGGCGCGGCAGAAACTCTCCAGATCCCAGGCCTCGAGCAAGGTGTGCAGCCAGAGCAGCACCGGCAGGTTGATCTGGCCGGGGGTATCGGGCCAGTCGGGCAGACCCTGGCTCCAGCTGCTCAGCCAGGCGTCGCCGAGCGCCTCGCGCCGGGCCGCCTCCAGCCGGTTCACGATCGGGGGCAGCAGCGCGCCGGCCTGGGGCAGCAGCGCCACCGCCTGCAGATGCAGGTCCAGATCCGAGGGTCGCGCCGCCCCGAGGCTGAGGGTATGCACACCGGGATGGCTGAGGCAGAACAGATCGTTGAACACGATCGGATGCAGCGGTTCGCACAGCTGCAGCAGCCGCGCCGAAGGACTGTGCAGGTGGCCGCCCTTGTCGGTGGGGCTGATCAGGAACACCCCCATGTCGCGCTCGCGGGCGGCGGCGATGGCGGCGCTGTTGTCCTGGCGGATGTAATACCAGTGCAGGTTGATGTAGGCGAAGCCATCGCTTGCGATCGCTTCCAGGATCAACGGCAGCGGCGCATGGGTGGAGAAACCGATGTGGCCCACCAGGCCCTGGGCCTGCCAGCGCCGTGCCACCTCCAGGCAGCCACCGGGCCGCAGCGTCTGCTCCAGGTGCTCGGCGGTGTTGATGCCGTGGATGCTCAGCAGCGCGATCGCTTCGCCCCGCTCCAAGAGGCGCAGCCGCGCCACGCTGGTCTGCAGCTCCGCTTCGAAGTGGTCGGGATCGGGGCAGGGCGGGATCTTGGTCTGCAGCAGCCGCTGGCGATCGGGAACTTCGGCCAGCAGGTCCCCCAGCTGCCGTTCCGAGCTGCCGTAGTGGCGGGCGGTCTCGATGTGATGCAGCCCGGCGGCGCGGCAGCGCTCGAGGATGGCGCGCAGGTTGTCCTGGCCGGCGGCTTCGATCTGCTCGGCCGGCAGGTCGCTCCAGCTCTGCTGAAAGCGCATCCCCCCCAGCGACAGCAGCGGCATCGCCAGCTCCGTTCTGCCGAAGCGGCGGCTGGGGATCGGCACGGCCGCGGCGGGATCCGAGTTGTCGGGCTCAACGTTGGCGGGATCAGCGTTCCCCGGGGACATGGTCGGGATGGGGCTCAGATGGCACCACCTTGAACCCCGGCGCTCTCCTGGCTGGCGCGGGGCACGGTGCGGCGCAGACGGGCGGGCGAGGGGAAGCCGAGCGGCAGGATCTCCTGCTGCCGCAGCTGTTCCTCCAGTTGCGGCAGCTGCTCGTAGTCCACCCAGTGGATGCAGTCCACCGGGCAGGTGTCGATCGCCTCCTGGATGCAGGCGGTGCTGTCACCGTCCTGGCGGATCGCCCGCGAGCGACCCCATTGCTCTTCCACCAGGAAGGTGTTGCAGGCCACATGGGCGCAGTAGCGGCAGCCGATGCAGGCCGCCTCATCCACCCACACCGCTTTCTGGCGCAGGGCACCGCCGAGCACGGGCTCAAGGCCGTTGGCGGCGGCGGCGGCCGATCCCGGACGGACGCTGTAGGCGAGGGAGGGATCGGCCATGGGCGCACGGCGAGGGGAGTGGGCAGGACGGATCGCTGGGAGGACCGATCAGCTGTCCCAGCGGGTCACCACCAGTTCGATGCTGCCGTCGAGCTGTTGCTGCTGTTCACGCACCTGGAAACCTTCGGCGGCGCTGGCCGAGAGGATCGTGCGCAGGGCGTAGCGCTGATTCAGCTGGGCCAGGAAGCGCTCCACCGGCACGCTGTGGCGCCAGAGATCGAGATCGGTGACCAGCTCATAGGTACCGCTGGCGGGGTTGAGGCGGAAGCCGATGTCGCCGCCGCTCTCGTTGCGGATCGCCAGATCCGCCTGAACCATCTGGCCGCGGTAGCCGCGCACCGGCTGCTCACCGTCGCTGGCGGAGAAGCCCAGATCGTCCAGGGCTGCCATCAGGGCGTCGCGATCACGCAGTTCGGTCTGGATGGTGCTGAAGTGCGACATCGGTGCGATGGGGTGAGTGGCCTGGAGGGGAATGGAGGGGATAGCGCTGAAACAGGCCCCCGCTGCGGGAGCATTCAGCCTGGGCGGTCAGCTAAGGAACGGCGGTGCAGCGTCCGTGGATGGGCGCAGACGACTGAAACAAATCACGGGACCAAGCTCCCGGCGGCACCGGAGCCCCTCAGGGATCGGCGCGCTGGCGCAGCGGTTGCTGCAGCTGGTCCTGCAGCGGAGCCGCCAGCGGTTGGGCCGCGAAGGCCTCAGCCGTGCTCTGGCGCTGCCGGACGGTGCCCAGCTTCGCTTCGATCTGCTCGGTGAGTGCTTCGCAGGCGGCCCCCTGAATGCCCTCGACCTGCTCCTCGACGCGACCGTCAGGGAAGATCCGGAACCGGATGGTGCGCTGAACCATGGGCGCTGCCGCAGAGCGGATCGTCTGGCAAGGCCTGGATGTTAGAGAGAATCCCGAGGTGGTGGGCCCGCAGCCGCCAGGCCCTGTTGCCCGCGGCAGGCGCTTGCGTCACGCGGCAAGCTTGTGTCACGGGGAAACCTCCACAGCAGAGGGTCCGCGCGAGGCGGCAACGCTCACCCCGTCGCCCTAAAGATCAGCTGATCAGGCCTTCTTCAATCAGGGTCTGCAGGCGTTCGAGCACCTCGGGGCGCTCCAGCTGTTCCAGCGCCAGGCGCGCTTCCTCGCGCACGCTCGATTCGGCGTCGTGGAGCATCGTGTGCAGCAGGGTTTCCACCACCTCCTGCTGACGTGGTTCCACCAGATCGGGGTAGAGACGTCCCAGCCCCCAGGCGCTGTTGCTGCGCACCGCCGGTTCGCTGTCGATGCGCAGGCTGAGCAGCAGCTGCGCCGCCGCCGGATCGGCCTTGGCCGGTCCGGTGCCGCCGGCATCGGCCAGGGAGCTGGCCGCCCACAGGCGCACCGCCGCCACATCCAGCTGCAGGGACCGGATCAGGGGATTGAGGATCGGCGCATCGGTGTAATTGCCCAGGCTCCAGGCGACGGCCTTGCGCACATAGCCGTTGTCGTCGCCGCCCAGCAGAGTCAGCAGCGGTTCCACCGCCAGCGGTGACGGGTTGCGGCCCAGGGCGTAGACGGCGCTCATGCGCACGATCGGACAACTGGCCGTCAGCAGCGGCAGCAACAGGGGGATGGCGCGGGGATCGCGGTGCTCGCAGAACACGCGCAGGCCCTGCAGCCGCTGGTCCTGATCGCCGCGCAGCTGCTCCAGACCCCAGTCGCACTGGGCGGCGACATCGACCGCCTCCTGCTCCACCGTCTCGATCTCATCGAGCGGATCACCCAGCAGTTCCTGGGCCAGTTCCGCCGCCAGCATCTCCGGATCGAGCACCAGGTCCGGGTTGCTGTCGGGGAAGGGGAGGGGGGAGGGCAGATCCTCGTCCGGCATGGGAGGTCCAACGTGGCGCGATTCTCTCAGCCCATGCCTCAGCCCAGGGGAGCCGGCGCCGACATGTCCCCCGGCAGCCAGATGCGGGCGCTGACGGCGAACAGGGCCACGGCGAACAGCAGCACGATCGCGGCCGGCAGCAGGGTGGAGCGCAGGAAGTTCACAGGGGAGGCCGGACCGCCGGTCGCAGGGGACGTCATTGTGGCGTGCAGTTGCCGATCTCCCCGTCGTATGGGGCCAGGCGCCCCCCGGACGGTTCCCTGGCCCTGGGGGTGGCCGGTGCTCCGGCAGCGCCCAGCCAGTCTGGAGCGTGGGCCGGAGCTCTCCCTAGGGTGCCGGCACCCGGAACAGCTGCATGTCTGCGCAGGATCCGCCGCCAGGCCCCCTCGCCCCGCCACCGGATGGCCTGCCTGCCGCCCGTCATCGGGCCCCCAGCAGCCCTGCATGGCAGGCCCAGGGAGCGGCCAGCTGGCGGCGGCTCGGGGCGGTGAGCGCCCTTGGCTTCTCCAGCGGGGCCCCCAACACCGGGCTGGGGGAGATCCTGCCGATCTGGCTGGCTACCCATCAGGTGCCGGTCGAGCTGATCGGGTTGCTGCCGCTGACGGGTCTGCCCTACGCCCTGAAGTTCCTCTGGGCGCCGCTGCTGGATCGCTGGCCGATCCCCTGGCCGGATCGCCGCCGCGGCTGGATCGCCCTGCTGCAGCTCCTGCTGGGAGGCACCATCGCCGCCATGGCCCTGCTGCGGCCTGACACCGATCCGGGGGCCCTGGCGGCGATCGGTCTGGTGGCCCTGGCGGTGGCGGTGCTCAGCGCCACCCAGGACATCGTGATCGATGCCTATCGCACCGATCTGCTGCCCGAACGGGAGCGCGGTGCCGGTGCCGCGGCCAATTCCCTCGGTTTTCGTGGCGGCACCCTGGTGCTGGGCAGCGGTGCTCTGCTGATCGCCGGCAGCGCTGGCTATCCCCTGGCGTTTCTGGCGGCGGCGATCCTGATGCTGTTGCTCGTGCCCTGCACCCTGGCCGCGCCGACGCTTACCCCCCTGCAGCGACCGGTGCGGAGCCTGCGCCAGGCGGTGGTGGGTCCGGTGCGGGAGTTTCTGGCGCGCACGGGTGGAGCGCGGGCCCTGCAGCTGCTGGCCCTCGTGCTGCTCTATCGCCTTCCGGATGGACTGCTGGCTCCGATGGGCGGCCCGTTTCTGGTGGCCGAAGGGCTCAAGGAGGGCCAGATCGGTCTGATCAAGTCGGCCCTGGGGATCCTGGCGACGATGGTGGGCGTGATCGCCGGCGGGGTGCTGTTCGGGCGGCTTGGTATGAACCGCAGCCTCTGGCTGTTCGGGATCGCCGGTGCGGCGGGCAATCTCGCCTACTGGCTCGTGGCCCGCGGCACCCCCTCGCTGGAGGCCGTCGCCGCTGCCGTGCTGCTGGAGAACCTGTCCAGCGGTCTGGTGGGCACGGCCTTCGTGGCGCTGCTGATGAGCCTCTGCAATCCCCTCTATTCCGCCACCCAGTACGCCGTGTTTTCCGGCGTCTACGCGATCAGCAGCAAGGTGCTGGCGGCCCCCTCGGGACTGCTTGTGAAACTGGTGGGCTGGGAGCACTTCTTCCTGCTCACGGCCGTGGCGGCGGTGCCGGCGTTCCTGCTGATGGCGCTGCTCACCCCCTGGAACGGCGAGGGGGCACGAGGGGCATTCGATCCCGGCCGCGATCCCGGCTGAGCCGATGCACACCCCTCGGCTGGAGGAGCAGTGTGAACGCCTGGCGGTCGTGCTGGCCGACGGCGGCCGGGTTCTCCCCGGCTTGATCCTTGGGGCCGACGGGCTGCTGCGGGCCCAGTGGTGGCCTCTGCTCAGCAGCAATGATCGCCTCTGGCTGGCGGCCCTGCTCGAAGACGATGATCCCGACAGCCAGCTCACCCTGGCCTGTGCGTTGGAGGAGGCCCTCGATCGCGAGGTGCGTCGCCGCCTGTCCCAGGCTTCCCGGCCCGCCGCCGTTGCCTCCGGCCTGAATCCCTCGCTGCAGCAGGCCTGGCTGGCGGCGCTGCACGGCGACTCCCCGCGCCTGCAGGGCCTGCACGAGCCGGCCGACTGCCAGGCGCTGCTGGAGGCGGTGCAGCGCTGGGTGCGTGATGGCAGTCGGGCCGCCAGCAGCGATCTGCAGCTCTGCCTGCGATGGCACGATCCGGTCGCGGCCGAGTCTCCCGTCTGGCAGCTGAAGCTGCTGTTGCGCTCCAGCCTCGATCCCAGCCTGATGGTGCCCCTGGAGCGGTTCTGGGCCGGGGATGGCCCCTTCCCGCGCGAGCGGATCGAGACGGTGCTCACCCTGCTGGGGCAACTGGCCCGCCTGGCGCCGGAACTGGCGGCGCTGCTCGATCAGGCCAGCCCCGCCAGCCTGGAGCTGACGGAGGGCACCCTGCTGACTCTGTTGCAACAGCGGGCGGCGCTGCTCGATCAGGCCGGTTTCGTGCTCTGGTTCCCCAGCTGGTGGCACCAGGGCCGCCGTCTGGGCCTGCGGGCGGTGGCAAGCCAACGCCAATCCAGTCGCAGCCTGGCCAGTGCCGATGGCGAGACCGGTGCTGGCCTCGGTCTCGATCAGCTGATCCGGTTCCGCTGGCAGGCGGTGCTCGGGGATCAACCGCTGGCCGCCCGTGACATCGCGCTTCTGGAGGCTGCCGCCGCCGACAAACGGCAGCTGGTGCGCCTGCGGGGCGAATGGACCCTGATCGATCCCAGCAGCATCGGCCGTCTGCTGCAGCATCGCGGCAGCAGCGCTGAGGCCAGCGGCGCCGAGCTCCTGCGGGCCGGCCTCGGCCTCGGACGGCTGGACCTGCCGGCGGGCCTGGAGATCAGCGGCGTCCAGCTTGGGGGTGCCCTGGGCGCCCTGCTGGCCGGCAATCTGCACAGCCAGCTGCAACCCCTGCCCAGCCCGCAGGGGTTTGTCGGAGCGTTGCGCGCTTATCAGGAGCGCGGCGTCAGCTGGTTGGTGTTTCTCGGCCAGCTGGGGCTGGGGGCCTGCCTCGCCGACGACATGGGCCTGGGCAAGACCGCCCAGCTGATCGCCACCCTGCTGGCCGATCCGCAGCCGCTGCCCACGCTGGTGGTGGCCCCGGTGACGCTGCTGGGCAACTGGAGCCGCGAGCTGGCGCGCTTTGCCCCGCAGCTGCCGGTGCTGGTGCATCACGGTGCGGCACGCTTCCGCGGTCGCGCCACCGCCCTGGCGCGTGAGCTGAAGACCCTCGGCCCCGGGGTCGTGCTGCTCACCTCCTATGGCGTGCTCAGCCGCGATGCGGCGCTGCTGGCCCGCCTGCCCCTGGCCCGGGTGGTGTTCGATGAGGCCCAGCAGCTGAAGAATCCCTACACCGCCCAGGCCAGGGCGGCTGCAGGGCTGCAGGCCCCTCGCCGCATCGCCCTGACGGGAACCCCGGTGGAGAACCGCCTGAGCGAACTGTGGTCGCTGATGCAGCTGCTCAATCCAGGACTGCTCGGCAGCCTGCGCTCCTTCCGCGCCCAGTTCGTGGTGCCGATCGAGCGCGATCACGATCGGGAGGCAGCGCAGCGCCTGCGGCGTCTGGCGGGCCCGTTTCTGCTGCGGCGTCTCAAATCCGACCCGTCGATCGCGGCGGATCTTCCAGAAAAGATCGAGCAGAACGAGCCCTGTGCGCTCACCGCCGAGCAGGCCACGCTGTACCAGGCGGTGGTGGCGGAGCTGCTGGCGGCGGCGGAGCGCCTGGAGGGGATCGATCGTCGCGGTGCGGTGCTGGCCGGTCTGATGCGGCTCAAGCAGGTCTGCAATCACCCGGCCCATCTGCTGGCCGATCGCTCCCCCCTGCCCCAGCGCTCGGGCAAGTTGCAGCGCTGTGAGGAGTTGCTCGATCGGATCCTCGAGCGGGGCGAGAAGGCGCTGCTCTTCACCCAGTTCCGGGCCTGGGGGGAGCAGCTGCAGCCCTATCTGCAACGGCTGTACGGACGGGAGGTGCTGTGGCTGCATGGCGGTGTGCCGCGACGCCAGCGGGATGCGATGGTCGAACGCTTTGCCGCGGCACAGGGGCCACCCCTGTTTCTGCTGTCTCTCAAGGCCGGTGGCACCGGGCTCAATCTCACGGCGGCAGCCCACGTGATCCATTACGACCGCTGGTGGAATCCCGCCGTGGAAGACCAGGCCACCGATCGCGCCCATCGCATCGGCCAGCGGCAGCCGGTGCATGTGCACAAGCTCATCTGCAACGGCACGATCGAAGAGCGGATCGACGCGATGATTCAGCGCAAACGATCCCTGGCGGAACAGGTGGTGGGTAGCGGCGAGCAATGGATCACCGAACTCAGCACCGACGCCCTGCGCGAGTTGATCCGGCTGCGACCGGAGGCGCTCGGAGCATGAGCCGTCGCTCCGGCAGCAACAGCCCTCTGGCGCAGCAGTGGTGGTCGCAGCGCCTGACCACCGTGCTCGAGAGCTATGGGCTGGGGGCCCGCATGGAGCGGGGTCGCCGCTATGCACGCAGCGAGCGAGTGCTCAGTCTGACGGTGCAGGCGGGCCTGCTGGAGGCGCGGGTGCAGGGATCGCGGGTCAGTCCCTATCGGGTGCAGGTGCGTTGCACGCCCGCCGGCGATATGCAGTGGTGCCACCTGGAGGCCCAGCTCGCCACCCAGCTGGGCTGGACCGCCCAGTTGCTCAATGGCGCCCTGCCGCGCGAGATGGAGCAGGCCTGCCAGCAGGCGGGCATCCAGCTGCTGCCCCAGCGCTGGCGGGATCTGAACAGCCGCTGCAGCTGCCCCGATGACGCGGTGCCCTGCAAGCACATCGCCGCGGTGCTCTATGTGTTCGCCGCCCGGCTCGATGAGGATCCCTGGCTGCTGCTGCGCTGGCAGGGCCGCGAACGCGAACGCCTGCTGGAGCAGCTGCGACCGGCACCTCCGCAGGTCCTGAGCCATCTGCCCCCCTGGTGGCCGGAGGGGCTGCGGGCCCAGCCGCAGCAGCACTGGCTGATGCCGCAGGCGGAACCACCGCTGCAGGCCACCGCCGCCCTGGCGCAACTGGGCCCCCTGAGCGGCCCCGGCCACCGGAGCCTGCCGCTGGCCGATGCGCTGGAGATCAGCTACCGCACGCTGCTCAGCGGCGACAGCGACCCCGAGAGCGACCGCGATCGCCCTGACAGCAGTGATGGCGACAGCGACAACCAGGCGGAGCCACCGCAGGCCACCTTGCAGAACTGACGCCACCAGATCCAAGCCACCAGCACTCACCCCACCAGCACCACTCCCGAACCGACAGCGAGCTGCAGCGCCTGCGCGTCCGGCGACAATCCGGTGCGTTGGCCTGGGCCTGGCGATCAGCCCGGCGTCAGCGCCGCAGCGGCCACGCCAACGCTGTCAGCCGCAGGGTCACCGCTCAGGCGCCGCCGCAGCTGGCCGCAGGCGGCATCGGCGTCCAGGCCGCGGCTGGCGCGCACGCTCACGGCGATGCCGCGCTCCTGCAGGCCGCGGCGGAAGGCTTCAATCCGCTCCGGGGCAGGACGGCGGAAGTCTTCCTCGGCGATCGGGTTGTAGGGGATCAGATTCACATGGCTCTGGAAGCCGCGCAGCAACCGCGCCAGGGCGACGGCCTGCTGCACCCCATCGTTGACCCCACCGAGCAGGATGTACTCAAAGCTCACCCGCCGGCCGGTGATCGCCACATAACGGCGACAGTCCTCCAGCAATGCCTCGAGCGGATAGGCGCGGGCGGTGGGGATCAGCTGCTGGCGCAGGCGCTGATCCGGAGCATGCAGGCTCACCGCCAGGGTGAACTGGGCCCGACCCAGGTGTTCCAGGGCCCGTTCGGCCAGGGTGGGCAGGGCGGAGGGAACGCCGACGGTGCTGAGGGTGATCTGCCGCTGGGCCATGCCCAGATCCGTGCACAGGCAATCGATCGCAGCAAGCACCGCTTCGATGTTGAGCAGCGGTTCGCCCATACCCATGAACACCACGTGGCTGGGGCGGCGCTCCATCACCTCGCGGATGCACAGCACCTGATCGACGATTTCATGAACCGCCAGCGAGCGCTGCAGGCCGCCCTTGCCGGTGGCGCAGAAACGGCAGGCCATCGGACAGCCCACCTGGCTGCTGACACACACCGTGAGGCGATCGCCGCTGGGGATGCCCACCGTCTCCAGGCTGAGCCCATCGACGGTGCCCAGCAACAGCTTCACCGTGCCGTCGCGGGCGATGCTGCGATGCAGTTCGCGCGAACGGCCGATCCAGTCACCGGCCTGGGAGGGGATCTGGTGCTGCAGCTGCTCCCGCCAGGCTTTCGGGAGCACGGTGATCGCCTCGAGCGAGCGGGCACCGCGGCCGTAGATCCAGTCATGCAGTTGTTTGCCGCGGAAGGCGGGTTGCCCATGCTCCGCGGCCCAGCCCTGAAGGGCCTTCAGTCCCATCCCCAGAAGCGGACGGGGGAAGGCCGCAGCTGATTCAGGCCCAGCAGCCACGGCGCTCAGGGCCAGATCAGGATCGCGTGACCCAGCTTCCATTCCACGGCCAACAGGGCGATGAACCCCAGCATGGCGATGCGGCCATGCAGCAGCTCATTGTGGGTGTGGAAACCCCAGCGGGGCAGCCGCCGCTGCGGGATCGGGGTGCCCAGCTCGGTGAGCCGGGCTGCGGCGCCCGATTGGATGGTGGCATCAGTCATCGCTCAGCAGTCCCTCTTCCTGAAGACCCTCAAGAGCGGCAGGATCGGCGATCAGCTCTTCCTCCAGCCCGTCGTCAAGGCTAGGGCGGGTGAAGGCGGCATCGCTGCTGAAGGCGGTATCGAAGGTCCGCCGGTCGCGGCTGGAGTCGACCTCCTCCTCCTCGCCGGGTTCGCGCAGGGCTGCCCGCCGGGCCTCGAGGTCCTCGTCGGAGGGATCCTCCAGCACGGCGGAGCGACCGGTGGGCGCCGGAATCTCGACGGTGTAGTCGGGACGCAGGGTCTGGCTGCGGCGATAGCCGGCCTCCTCTTCAAGGATGTCGGGATGCGGGCCGGCCTCGGCCCGCAGCTCCTCCTCGAAGCCACTGAAGCCGGTACCGGCGGGGATGAGGCGACCGATGATCACGTTCTCCTTGAGACCGCGCAGCCAGTCGCTCTTGCCTTCGATCGCCGCTTCGGTGAGCACGCGGGTGGTCTCCTGGAAGGAGGCCGCCGAGATGAAGCTGTCGGTGTTGAGCGAGGCCTTGGTGATGCCGAGCAGCACCGGCGTGAATTCGGCGGGGGCACCACCGGTGATGGCGATGGCGGAGTTCACCTGCTCCACCTGGCGCAGCTCGATCAGCTCACCGGGCAGCAGGGTGGTGTCGCCGGCGTCTTCGATGCGCACCTTGTTGGTCATCTGGCGCACGATCACCTCGATGTGCTTGTCGCTGATCGAAACCCCCTGCGACTTGTAGACGTTCTGCACCTCGGTGACCATGCGGAACTGCAGCTTGGAGATCGCCTCCTGGGCTGCTTCCATCGTCGGTTTGCGGCTGCGCAGATCCTCGAAGAAGCACTCGAGCAGCTCGTGCGGGTTGATCGGTCCGTCGGTGAGCAGATCGCCGGCACTCACCTGCTGGCTATCGCTGACCATCACGGTGCGGCCGAGCAGGATGGGGTAATCACTGATCACATCATCGGATTCGATCACACTGACGCTGATCGAATCGTCCTCTTCTCCCTGCTTGATCTGCACCGTACCGCTGCGGCGGCAGAGCACGGCCGAATCGCGCGGGCGGCGGGCTTCCAGCAGTTCTTCGATCCTGGGCAGACCCTGCACGATGTCACCGGTCTTCTGGCGCTCGAACACCAGCAGAGCCAGGCCATCGCCGCGCTGCACCAGTTCACCGTCGCGCACGTGCAGTACCGAATCGGGCGACACCATGTAGGGGCGACCGACCCGGATCGTGAGTGCATCGGCTTCGAGCGCTTCCACCTGACCGCAACAGGGCGCCAGCACGCCGGCTGCAAGGGGATCCCCATCGACGATGCGCTGGCCGACATCGACGGTCGCAGGGGCACCGCCCAGCTCGATGCGACGGGTGTCGCTGGCCCGCTCGACGATCAGACGGCGGATCGGCTCGCCCGGAGCGGGTTCCGGCAGCTGCACCACGCCGTCTTCCTTGCACAGGATCTGGGTGGTGGCCACCACATCGCCGCGCTTCACCGCGGTGCCGTCCTCCACCTGCAGCTCGGTGTGGGTGGAGCCGTGGCTGGCATCGGAGAGGGTGTCGCGACGCACCAGCAGGGTCTCGAGGATCACCAGCTGCAGCCGCTCGATCGTCTTGGCCCGTTTGTCGGGCACCGCTTCCACATCCACCGTCATCTGCGGGGTGGTGTCGGCGGTTTCCAGAATCAGCTGGGTGCGCAGCAGCTCTACACCTTCCACCGACTTGATCAGCTCGCCGTCCTTGTAGGTGAGGCGTTGGGTGGCGCGCAGGCCGAGGCTGGGACCACCGTTCTGGCGCACGCTGCCCAGTTCCGGCAGGTGGGCGGCATCGGGAATCGTGTATTCCTCCACCGGCCGCAGCAGCAGAGCACCGCCTTCAGGAGTATCCACCGCCTCGACGAACTGCATCGCCTGCGCCACCAGATCCGGGGCGATCTCCTCGCCGGGGTTCACCATGCGGCCCTCGCCGCTGTAGCGGCTGAGAACCTTGCTGTCGCTGATCAGATGCAGTTCGCCGGAGCGAACAATGATCTCGCGCAGGATGTCATTTTTCTGGGTGACGGTGACGATGCCGGCGGTCTGGCTGAAGATGTCCTTCACCACCTCCGTACCGGCCTCAATCCACTGGCCATCGTTGATCATCAACAGGGAGATGTCCTTGTTGATCTCGTGGGTTTCCTGGGGAATCCACAACAATGTGCCCCCCTTGCTCACCTCATAGCCGTGCTTGGCGGAGCGGGCTTTCTTGATCGTCAGGCCCAGTGCGAACTTGACGATGCCGCCGGTCTGGGTGCGGAAGCGGTCGTCGGCCAGTTCGGCGATCACTTCACCGCTGCCGATCTTGCTGCCGGGCTGGGTTTTGAGCAGATAGCGAATGTTGTCCTTACCCTCCAGGTGCCAGATCTCACCGGAGTGGGTGGATTCGCTCACCAGCTTGCAATCTTTCAGGGTGAGGCTGGCGGTGACGATCTGCACCTCGCGGGAATCACCGGCGGATTCGCGCAGCCTCACGGCGCCACCGTATTCGCTCTGCAGCCGGCTTTCGGCCAGCACTTCGCCGGTGGTGACGGCGGTGTTGGCCTGCACCACCGGCAGGGCATTGGGCGGCAGGTTGTAGACATCGCCGCTGAACACCCACAGACGGCCGAGGCGCTGGGCCTTGTGGGTGATGTTGCCCTGGCGGTCGGTAACCTCACGGGGCTGAATCACCTCTTCGAAGCGCACCTGCCCAGCCAGATCACAGATCACATCTTTTGTGGCCTTTTCGACGCTCTTCTTGACCTGGGCACCGGACGAGATCTGGGCAAGGATTTCATCCGGACCGATCTGCTGGCCATCATCGACAAACAGGATCGAACCGGAGGTGATGCTGAGTCGTTGCACCTTGCCACTGCCACTGGGCTTGACCTCGAGGCTGAAGTCGGTCTCGGCCAGATGGGCCTCCACCCCGTGGGGCGTGCGGTGCGGCCGCACCCGTGCCTTAGGGCCAAATTCCACGGCGCCCCCCGCGAGGGAGCGCACCACACCGGTCTCGGCGGTGGACACACCGCCAGTGTGGAAGGTGCGCATGGTGAGCTGGGTACCGGGCTCGCCAATCGACTGGGCGGCGATGATGCCGACCGCCTCGCCGAGATCCACCAACTGGTTATGGGCGAGAGC
>JBJTQH010000136.1:0-10686 GCA_046075505.1 Cyanobium sp.
ACGGTTGTCGTGGATCACGCCGAAGTTCTCACTCTCCCCGCACCGCGGGCAACGGAAGCCATCGGGCCATCGGGCAAGCTCGAGGGCCGCGAGGCATTTCTCCTCTGTCCCATAGGCCTGAATGAATTCTGAGAGGGAAAAACCCTCCTGGTACTGAACTGTGTTCTGGGCCACGCGAGGGTCCTCTGCTAGTGCACCAATACTAGTCTAGCGGCTGCTTGGTGCGCTGCCAAAGGCTTGCGGTGCTTTGTTGCTGATCAGGAAAAGAAAAGCGTCGGCCCCGCTTGCTCCTACCAGGAGATCTACACCAAGACCGCCAATTAGAGTGTAATTACCAAATCCGCCATTGAGGGTATTTGCCGCAGCATTACCAGTCAGGATATTGCTGATAGCATTACCGGTGCCATTGATCACTCCAGCACCGGTCAGGGTCAGATTCTCCACATTCGCACCAAGGGTGTACGCGACAGATGACTGGACCCTGTCAGTACCTGCATTCAGTGCCTCGACAACAGTATCGCCTGCCCCAATGACATAGGTGTCATTACCAAACCCACCATTGAGGGTGTTTGTCGCAGCATTACCAGTCAGGATATTGCCGAGAGCATTGCCAATGCCATTGATCACTCTAGGACCGATTAGGGTCAGATTCTCAACATTGGCACCAAGGGCGTACGTGACAGACGACTGGACGGTGTCAGCGCCTGTGGAAGCCTCCTCTTCTACCCAGTCACCAGTGTTATCAACAACGTAGGTATCATTGCCAAGGCCACCCACCATTGTGTCGAAGCCCAATCCTCCGCTGAGGATGTTGGCGGCCATATTGCCAGCGATAGCGTTATCCAGGCTATTGCCAGTACCATTGATTGCGCTGACACCCAGAAGAGTTAGCGTGCCTTGCCCGTAAGAAAGAGTCGTTGACACATCTGACCTGACATGATAGCGAGAATATGTATCCAATCCGTTCAGAAGCCAGTCCGCATTGTTGCCGTACGTCCTCCAGTAGACTTCCTGAAAGGAAGCCGATCTCACCCTGTTATTTGCCAGATCTTCGGTAAGATAGTAATAGTTTATTCCCTCGGAGTCCCTAAAGGTCAGATACTCCACATCATCGAGCACTGTTGCATTTAGAATACTTCCATCTTCGCCGGCAACAGAAAAAGTCGTCGCCAGTTCAGACCTTGAGAATAAAAGGCTTTTAGGGTCAACGGGGTCTGGCGAGTAGAAGCTATCAGTTCCCGCCCCTCCGCTAATAATTAGGGCCTGCTGAGCAACCCAGATCCGCTGCAGTGCAGTTGATTCCAGCGGCTGTCTCGGGTTAGGATGGAACGCAATCAGCCATTTCGGGCTTAGAAGAATCCTCAGGCTCCTCAATGTACGTTCTTCAGCACTCAGGTCAGCTCTCCATCGAGGAGTTTCATTCACCCTTCGGTGGAAAGCTCGACCCCAACAATCGCTGGGTTCTGCTTCACGAGATAATTCCTTGGATATCACTGGAAAGTCACTATGCACCGCAGTTCAGTGCCAAGACAGGAGCCCCTGCCAAACCCTTCCAGATGGCGTTCGGGGCGGTTTACATCCAGCGACGCTTACGCGTGACTGATCGCGAAACAGTTGCGCTGATCACGGAGTCGCCATACCTCCAATTCTTTATCGGTTTGAGTGGTTACCAGGCAAAGGCACCGTTTGATCCATCGATGATGGTGCACTTCCGCAAGCGCATTGGTCCTGATCTGATCAAGGTCTGCAATGACATGACCAAGGCCAACGGAATCGCGATGATTCAAGAGCTTCTGGCCGCATCCCAGCAGCAGGAAGGAACGGATCCAGAAGAACAAAAGCAGCTTGCTGCTATCGAGGATGCTCTCGGGGTGAAGCCGGCATCACTTGAGCCTGACAGCAATTGGGGAACCTTGATTCTTGATGCAACCTGCGTGCCCGATGACATCCCCTACCCAGTTGACTTGAGGCTTCTCAATGAAGCACGAGAAGTAACAGAAAAGATCATTGACGAGTTGTTCAAGCAGGTGCAGGGAAAAATCAGCCGTAAACCTCGTTGCAACCGCGATCAAGCGCGTAATCGTTTCCTGGCAATCATCAAGAAGAAAAAGCCCAGGCGCGAGGAGATCCGAGAAGCAAAATGCTTCCAGCTTAATGAGATCAGCCGAAACCTACGAGCGATTGACGCCATGATCTGTTGCGGTGCAATGCTTTTGGGGCTTAGAGCACAGCTGTACCGCAAGCTGCTGGTCACGAGTGAGCTCTACCGCCAGCAGCAGGAAATGTATAATGAAGATAGCCGGCGCATTGATAACAGGATTGTCAATCTGTCGAAGCCGCATGTACGCCCGATCGTGAGGGGAAAAGCAGGCAGGCAAACCGAGTTCGGGGCGAAGGTCTCAATTTCAGATGACAATGGATTTGCGGATGTGGATCGAATCAGCTGGGACAATTACAATGAAGCCAGCGACCTGATTGATCGCGCAAAACGATATAAGGAAGAGCGAGGATACTACCCTGCCCGGATCTGTGCCGATGCGATCTATATGACATCCGCCAACAAGACTTTCTGCGCAGCCAATGGCATCCGACTAAGTGGTCGCCCACGCAAGAAGCAAGCGGAGCCGGAGGCCCAGAGTGCAGAGCAGCAAGAGCTGTTCAAATCAGATCTGAAAAGACGTTCTGTGATTGAAGGGAGAATTGGAACGAGCAAACGAAAATATGGATTAGATCGAATCATGACTAAGCTGGTAGAGACGTCAAGAACGGTTATCACAATGGCTTTCTTTGTGATGAATACTGAGAAGCTCTTGAGGCTGCTGCGCCTTTTGTTGGCTTTTTTGATCTCTGTGTACTTTGCGATCGTTCGCCTGTGCTGCATCTGGCTTCGTCCAGCGCTTCTGAGGGCGGCTTAGCCAGCTTCTTTGCGCCACATCGTTGTTGTATGAGCCTGCTCATACGGACGCTAAGGCTGCCACTATGGACGCCTCGAAGGCTCGCAAACGAAATTCAGCAAGTCCTAAGTAGGGCGTCAGCTCCACCCCAACAGAGCCAAAGATGCCGGTGGCATCGGTGGCGAAGTTGGAATCGATCGATGCAAAGCTGTTGCCTCCGGCCCCAGCGCTGAACTGCAGCCGCTGCGGAAACACCCGATCCGAGGGGCGCAGCGGCACGGTGACGCTGACGGCTCCATAGCCGTTCACCTGCGGCTTGCCTGCTTCAAAGCCATAGGAGTAGGCATCGAGCAGGCCTCCCGCGACTCCCACCAGCAGATCCGGGCGATTGACCAGAATTCGGCCGGCCGCCACGCTCACGCTGCCGTTGCCGTTGAATCGCTTGAAACTGCCGATACCCCAGTACACGCCAAGTCCGAGGTTGCGAACGGGATCACCCAATCCGAACCCCATATTGAACGAGGCATCGGGCGAGCCATCCCGCAATTTCCCGGGAGTTCCCGCCGAGGCGGAGAGGTAGTAATCCCCCCAGCCGCCCACGTAGCCGCTGGGAACCGCGCCCGAGAGAATCGGGCTCAGCAAATAGGCAGGTGGCCGGGCCGCGGAGGGCACCGCCTGGGCATCGGCTGGGACGCGGCTGCGGCGCCGCGGCACCTTGGGTTGCGTCTCCGCCTGCAAGGGGATCGCGGTGTTCTCTTCGGGAACGGCAATGGGATCAGGATCGGTGCTCGCCGATACCGCCGGCATGCGTTGGGGATCGGGAATCAGCCGCATGCTGGGAGGCGGGCCGCTCACCCCCACCAGCCGCCAGCCGGGGGCGCCATCGCTGCGGACCGGTGCACCGGCAGGAGGAAGGGCCGCAGCAGATGATGCGTGGGGCCGAGGTGCCGGAACGTGTGGGGAGCCGGGGGCGGTATCTCTGTAACGGAGCAGGGCCACGGCCTCGACAGCACGTCCCGCTGCGGGGGCGCCCAGCAGCAGCCCCAGCTCCAGGCCAACTCCTGCCAGAACGGACAGCATCAGCGCAGGATGTCGCAACGCATTCGCTTCACCTTCGCGGCAGCTTAAGCGAAAACCAGGTTGCTGCACTTTCTGCTGCGTTGTTCTGCTGCTGCTGCTGTGGCTTCGCCATCGGTGTGCATCCGGCCTGCCTCGGACTGCTCAGCCGGCCCGGGGACCGCTCCTTCCCCGGTGTGCGCCGCGATCAGGGCCCAGGGAGCTGCGGTGGTTTCGCGGTGGCGTCGCCCACTGTCGTCACCGGCAGTCGGGGTTGGCCCTGCTGCCGCCGCACACCCGGCGCATCGGAGCGCGCCGACAGGGCTTGCTGACATCTTCTGACGGACGGGCTGCCTGCGGCCGGACCCGTGGGCCAGACTGCCGCCGGATCGCTGCCCCCTGTCCCCATGAGCAAGGCTCACTTCGGTCTGATCGGGCTTGGTGTGATGGGCGAGAACCTCGTCCTCAATGCTGAGCGCAACGGATTCTCCAGTGTTGTCTACAACCGCACCTATGCCAAGACCCAGGAATTTCTTGCAGGCAGGGGCGCCGGCAAGGACATCATCGGTGCCGAGACCCTGCCGGAGTTCGTGGCCGCCCTTGAGCGCCCGCGTCGCATCCTGGTGATGGTCAAGGCCGGCCAGCCGGTGGATGACATGATCGCCACCCTTTCGCCGCTGCTGGAGGAAGGCGATCTGCTGATCGATGGCGGCAACTCCCTCTATGAAGACACCGAACGCCGCGTCGCCCAGCTTGAATCCCAGAGTTTCGGCTTTATCGGCATGGGGGTCTCCGGCGGTGCCAAGGGGGCTCTGGAAGGACCGAGCATGATGCCGGGCGGCACCCGCGCTGCCTACGACGCCATCGAAAGTCTGCTCACCGCCATGGCGGCCAAGGTGTCTGATGGGGCCTGCGTCACCTATATCGGTCCCGGTGGTGCCGGTCACTTCGTCAAGACCGTGCACAACGGTATTGAATATGGCATCGAGCAGATCCTGGCCGAGGCCTATGACCTGATGAAGCGGGTCGCCGGCCTGAACGGCACCGCGATGGCCGATGTGCTGGCCCAGTGGAATGAGCTGGAGGAGCTGTCCTCCTTCCTGGTGGAGATCACCGAGGTCTGCCTGCGCACCCGTGATCCGGAAACCGGTGGCGATCTGGTGGAGTTCATCGTCGATGCCGCCGGCCAGAAGGGCACCGGCCTGTGGACCGTGATCAGCGCCCTGGAGATGGGCGTGCCGGTGCCCACCATCTACGCCGCCCTCAATGCCCGCGTGCTCAGCTCCCTGCGGCCGGAGCGGCAGGCGGCGCAATCGATCCTGACCGCTGCCGCTCCGGCGCAGCTGCCCAGTCGCAGCTTCGATCTGGGCGATCCCGGCTCCGGCATGGCTGCCCTGCGCGATGCCACGATCCTGGCCTGCATCGCCAGCTATGCCCAGGGCATGGCGCTGCTGCAGGAGGCCTCCACGCTGCACAACTACCAGCTCAACTTCCCCGAGATCGGCCGCATCTGGAAAGGGGGCTGCATCATCCGTGCCCGCCTGCTGCAGCGCATCCAGGACGCGTACAGCGCCGATGCCTCCCTGGCCAATCTGATGGTGGATCCCTGGTTCGCTGAGCAGATCAACCGCCGTCTGCCCGGCCTGCGCCAGGTGGTGGCCGGCGCTGCCCAGGCCGGCATCCCGGTGCCCTGCCTGAGCAGCAGCCTCGATTACATCAGCAGTTACGGCACCGCCCGTCTGCCCCAGAATCTGGTGCAGGCGATGCGCGATTGCTTCGGCTCGCACACCTACGAGCGCACCGATCGCAGCGGCTCCTTCCACACCGAATGGCTCCCATGACCCGCTACCGGCTGATCGTTGCCGACTCCCCCCAGGATCTGGCCCGCCAGTGCGCCGAACGGATCGCCTCAGGCCTGGATCTGGCCCTGGCCCAGCGGGATCGCGCCCAGCTGGCCCTGGCCGGGGGGGAGACCCCCCGCCCGGCCTACGAGCACCTCGGCCAGGAGCACCTGCCGTGGGAGCGGGTTGATGTGCTGCTCGGCGATGAGCGCTGGGTGCCGGCGCAGGATCCCGCCAGCAATGCCGGCATGCTCCAGCGCACCCTGCTGGCCCAGGCCCCGGCCCGCCAGGCCCGCTTTCATCCGGTGCCCACCACCGCCGACTCGCCGGAGCAGGGTGCAGCGCTGTACGGCCAGCTGCTCTCTGAGCTCTGCCCCGGCGATCCCCCCTGCCTTGATCTGGTGCTGCTCGGCCTCGGCGATGACGGCCATACGGCGTCCCTGTTTCCTGGGACCGCCTCGCTCGGCGTCACCGACCGCTCGGTGACTGTATCGGAAGGCAAGGGTTTGCCGCGTATCACCTTCACCGCACCGGTGCTCTGCGCGGCCCGCCAGGTGCTCTTCCTGGTGAGCGGCGCCGGCAAGCAGCAGGCCCTGCGTCGGTTGTTCGATGCCGCCGAACCAGCCGCCCGCACCCCTGCCCGTCTGGTGCAACCCCACGCGGAGGTGGTGGTGCTGGCTGACCGGGATGCCGCCGGCGACCTGCCGGAAGGTCTGCATGGCGGCGTCTGAGTTCCGCCGCTGGCGCCCGGCCGCCAGGCGGGTGTTCCTTCGGTCAGGATGCCTTCATGCCGCTGCAGTCGTCGATGTCACAGGTGCCGCCGGTTCCTCTGCCCCTGGTGAGCGGTGAGGGCTTCAGTGGCTGGCATGCCCTCAACGACACGATCATGGGTGGCCGCAGCAGTGGCCAATGCCGCTGCGGTTCCTTCGGGCTCGATTTCGATGCCACCGTGGTCGCCGAGGGGGGTGGCTTCGTCAGCGTGCGCTCGCCTCTGTTTTCGCCGCCGCTTGATCTGTCCGCCTATGGCGGTCTGGAACTGAATCTGGCCGGTGAAGGCCGCCGCTACAAGCTGGCGGTGGCCTGTGCTGATGGCGTGGCCGGCCTCACCGAGCTGATCCCTGGCGGCCTGCGCTGGGTGCAGGAGTTCGCCACCGAGAGCGAGGGCTTCAGTCGTGTACGCATCGGCTTTGATCAGCTGATCGCCTCGGTGCGGGCCAAGCCGATTGAGGGGCTGCCCCTGGGCTTGCCGCTGCAGTTCGATCCGCGCCGCATCACCCGTCTGCAGCTGCTGCACTCGCGCTTCGGCGATGACGGCGGTGTCAACCCCGGCTTCCGGGCCGGCCCCCTGCATCTGGTGATCGCCTCGATCCATGCCTTGCCCTGATCCCGACGGCGACCGCCTGAACTCCCATCCCGATGCGACTGGATCGGAGTTGCCGGATGCAGCGGCGGATCCATGGGTGCCGTGCCGTGACAGCGTCGGTGCCAACACCGATCTGATTCGCCTGGTGGCCGCCGCTGCGGATCTGTGCCGCAAGCCCCTGCGCCATGGGGTGGTGCTGCAGGGCGAGGCTGGGCCGGCCGGGCCCCAGTTGCTGGAGCTGACGTTGCATCTGGAGGCCCGCGATCCTGACGGGGTGCGCTGCCCGGATCAGGATCTGGAGCTGGAGATCTATCGCAGCGGCTCCCAGCTCAATCTCACCCTGGCCTGGCTCAACGACGATCAGCGGCCGATGCTCTGGCAGGGCGGCCATCCCGTCTGGATGGATGAACAGGGGCGCCGCTGCCAGGCTCCCGGTGATGCAGCTCCCCTGGAGGCCCTGGCGCGGCGACTGCGCTCCCTGCTGGTGTCGCTCCGCTGATCGCGATGTCGGCTCAGACCTGATCGGTGACAGCCCCCAGGCTGCTGCTGCTCACCAGCCGGGCGTATTTGCCCAGCACACCGGTGCGGTAGCGCGGCTCGGGCTTCACCCAGGCGGCGCGGCGACGCTCCAGCTCGCCGGCATCCACGTTGAGCTGGATCCGCAGCTGGTGGGCATCCACCGTGATGCTGTCCCCCTCCTGCACCAGGCCGATCGTGCCGCCCACGGCCGCCTCAGGCGCCACATGGCCCACCACCATGCCGTAGGTGCCGCCGGAGAAGCGCCCATCGGTGATCAGCGCCACGCTGTCCCCCAGGCCCTCGCCGATGATCGCAGCGGTGGGGGCCAGCATCTCGCGCATGCCGGGGCCACCCACCGGACCTTCATAGCGGATCACCACCACATCGCCGGCACGGATCTGTTTGGCCAGGATCGCCGCCAGCGCCTCCTCTTCGCTCTCGAACACCCGGGCCGGGCCGGTGATCGAAGGGTTCTTGACGCCACTGATCTTGGCGACGCTGCCCTCTTCGGCCAGATTGCCCTTGAGGATCGCCAGGTGCCCCTTGGCATAGAGGGGGTTGCTCAGGGGGCGGATCACCTCCTGATCAGCGGGCGGTTCACTCGGCACCTCCGCCAGCACCTCCCGCAGGGTGCGCCCCTCCACGTTGCGGCAGTCGCCGTGCAGAAGACCGGCATCGAGCAGCAGCTTCATCACCTGCGGGATGCCGCCGGCCCGATGCAGATCCACGGTCACGAAGCGGCCACTGGGCTTGAGATCACAGATCACCGGCACCTTCTGGCGGATCGCCTCGAAGTCGTCGATGTTCAGCGACACGCCGGCGGTGCGGGCCACTGCCAGTAGATGCAGCACCGAATTGGTGGAGCCGCCCACGGCCATGATCACCGCGATGGCGTTCTCGAAGGCTTCGCGGGTGAGCAGATCGCGGGGCCGGATGTTCTTGGCGATCGCCTGCACCAGCACCTCGGCGCTGCGGGCGGCGCTCTCGGCCTTCTCCGGATCCTCCGCCGCCATCGTGGAGCTGTAGGGCAGGCTGAGACCCATCACCTCAAACGCCGCACTCATCGTGTTGGCGGTGAACATGCCGCCACAGCTGCCGGCTCCCGGGCAGGCGTTCTTTTCGATCGCAACCAGCTGCTCCTGGTCGATGCGGCCACCGCTGTACTGACCCACCGCCTCGAAGGCGCTGACCACGGTGAGGTCGCAGGCGCCGAGCTTGCCTGGTTTGATCGTGCCGCCGTAGACGAACACCGCCGGGATGTTCATGCGCGCCATCGCCAGCATCGCCCCGGGCATGTTCTTGTCGCAGCCGCCGATGGCCAGCAGCCCGTCCATGCTCTGGGCATTGCAGGCCGTTTCGATCGAATCGGCGATCACCTCACGGCTCACCAGGGAGTACTTCATCCCTTCGGTGCCCATCGAGATGCCATCGCTGACGGTGATCGTGCCGAACATCTGCGGCATCGCCCCGGCCTGGTGGGCGGATTGCTCAGCCCGGCGGGCCAGATCGTTCAGCCCCAGATTGCAGGGGGTGATCGTGCTGTAACCGTTGGCGATGCCGATGATCGGCTTGCTGAAATCGCCGTCGCCGAAGCCCACCGCCCGCAGCATGGCGCGGTTCGGGGAACGCTGAATCCCCTGGGTGATCGCGGCGGAGCGGAGCATGGCAGCGGCGGAACAGACCCTGCAACCTACCGGGGAGGGGGTCGTGCTCGTTCAGGCCTGGGTCTGCATCTGTTCGAGCTGGCGCCGCACCTCATCGATGGCGGCATTGAGCTGCTGCACCCGATCGTGCAGGTGGGCGTCGCTGACCGGTGCCTCTTCTGCAGGCTGCAGGCCCCGCCGTCCTCCCTGGCGCAACAGGTCAAGGTGGCGGCGTGCCTGGCGCCGTCGTTCAGCCGTGGACAGCAGCCACCAAGCCAGGCCGGCAGCTCCGAGCACGGCACCCGCCAGGGTGGAGGCCATCACGGCGCTGCCGCTGCCGGAGGCGCAGGAGCGATCGCGGGGGGAAACCATCGGCCGGACGCGGGGGAAGGCTGGCGCTCAGCCTAGGCAGCCGTCCTCGTCGCTTCCATACAGACGTGCCGTGATGTTGCCGCAGCCCGGGCTCACCCTGTTGCCATCGAGTTCTGGATCGATGCAGGCGCAGTACACGGTCAGATCGCCATGGCGCTCTCCGACGGCCCGCAGACCCGGCGCCGCCGCCACGGTGGTGATCACCCGCAGCCTTGGGCCGCTCACCCCCAGCTCCGCCAGGCGATCGAGGATCGCCAGCAACGTGGTGCCTGTGGCCAGTTCCGGCAGGAACACCAGCACGCCCACCCGCTCCCCGATGCGCTTTGGGAGGGTGTCGAGGTACCAGAACGTCAGTCCCAGGCTGTCGCCCTCCTCGACAGGTCCCCAGCCGGCAAGGTCGTGGCCGAGGCCCAGATGGGCGACCCGGGCGGTGGGCAGCACCCCCTGGGCTCCCTGCCACAGCCCCAGGCCCGCCTGCAGCACCGGGATCGCCAGCAGGGGCACCTCTGGGTCGATCACCCGTCCTTCCGTGGAGGCCAGCGCTGTTTCGATCGCCACCGGTCGCTCCGGCAGCCAGTCGCGCAGGGCCTCGTAGGTGAGCCAGCGGCCCAGTTCCGCCATGGCGGTGGCGAACAGAGGCGAGGGCGTGGTGCGATCCCGCAGCAGCGTGAGCCAGTGGCCGATCAGGGGGTGGGGGGGAACCACCACCCGCAGGGACATGCTCATGCCTGCCATAACTTGGCCCAGCAGCATATCCGGTGAGGGATGACGATCCTCAGGCAGGCGATCCTTCCCGGGGCGATCCGGGAACAGGCGATCGCCACACAGACCGATGCAGCCAGGGCCCTGGCCCGCTGCGATCAGCGGCAGCAGCGCCTCAACGCGTCGCTGCATCAAAGGGCGGCCGCCCTGGCCTGGGCTCGTCCCGGTCTGCCGGCGTTGTTGCAGGCCTGCCGCACCCGGTTTCCGCAGGCTCTTAAACAGCCCGCTGCCATTCT
>JBJTQH010000137.1:0-5373 GCA_046075505.1 Cyanobium sp.
AGCGATGGGTGGCTCAGTTTTCGTGTCGCCTCCAGCGCCATCGCCCCCCGGTTGTCGCCGGCGACAACCGGGGGGCGATCAGTTCCCCTCACCGGCCAACTTGATTGACGCGAACCGGCCAACGGGGTTGACGCGGAGCAGCCCACCAAAGACAACAGACGCTGGCGGCTCTGCTCGGCCACGGCGCTCTCACCGCAGCGGGAGGCCACCACCGCCGACAACAACAGGGCCGCGCGACTGCGGGGGAACAGGGCCAGGGCATGCTGACAACTGAGACAGGCCTGCCCATCCATCCCCAGCCAGGCCAGGCAGAGCGCCAGAAGCAGATGGGCCTCCGGTACCCGCAGACTGAGGGCCTGGGCATCGAGGCAATGCTCGGCCGCCTCTTCGGCGGCACCACGGGCCAGGGCCAGACGCGCCAGACCGAGATGGCCCTGAATCGCCGTACCTTCGCTTGCGAGAGCCAGACGGAAGTTAGCGGCAGCCCGATCCGGCCGGTGCAGACGCGCCTGGATCTCCGCCAGGCTGAGATGGTGCTGAGCGGTCTGCGGACGAAGCAGCTCCAGCTGTCGATCCGCCTCCGGCAGGCGTTCCAGCTCCAGCAAGGCCATCGTCAGCAGCAGACGCAGATCGGTGGCCAGGGGTTGGCGATCCAGAAAGGCCTCACAGTGGCGGGCCGCCTCGGCTGCCCTGCCGACGACCATCAGACACTCCACCAGCAACAGAGCGAAGCGGGCGTGGCGCGGCTGCTGCGGCAGCAGGGTCTCCAGGATCGGAATCGCCAGAGCCGGCCGGCCGGAGCGGGCCAGCACCAGCGCTCGGTTGAACGCGGTTTCACGCTGCACAAAGGCCACCCGATCGGCCTGACCCGGCGGCAGCGCCGCCAGATAGCCCAACGCCACCAGCTGCTGCACCGCCTCATGGGCTTCGAAGGGATCGAGGCGCCGATCGGCGGGATGCTCACCCGCCTCACCCACCACAGCCTCCCAGCTGGGGAGGGGCTCGGGGGGATCGACCTCCAGCAGCTCCCGCAGCACCCGACCATCCATATCGGCGCCGGCGGGAAGACCCAGCAGGGCCAGGGCGGTGGGCGTGATATCGAGCAGGGAGGCGGTGGCGCTCGTGCTGCCCGGCCGTACACCGGGACCCGCCAACGCCAGGATGCCCAGCGGCCGATGCCAGCTCGCTTCCTGCTCGGCGCGATCATCACCGAGGGCCACCCCGCTGAGCCGCGGCCGCGAGGCGCCATGGTGAAAACCATGATCGGAGAGCAGGATCACCGTCACCTCCTCACCCACCACGGCGAGCAGCTCACCGAGCATGCGGTCCTGCTCGCGATACACCGCCTCGATCACCCCGCCGAACAGGCGCTGCTGCCGCGCAGAGATGTGCGCCTGACGCGGCGGCGCATAGGCCATGGCGTGATGGCCAGCCACATCGATCCATTCGTGGAACAGCAGCAGGCAATCCCAGTCATCGCGGGCAGCCAGTTCCAGCGAAAGACGATGGATGGAGGCCGCCCGCTCGGCTGCAGCCCCCAAAGCATCGATCAGCGGCTCATCCTCCGCCTGCCGACGCTGGGCCGGATCGGGAAGAATCCGCTGGCGGCAGGCCTGGGCCGACGCAGCCGACGCCTGCAGAGCCTGCAACCAGTGGGGCAACTCCGGGGCGGGATGGACGGAGTCGGCTGGGGGCGCGGCGGTCTGAAAGAACTGATTGCTGAGCACCACACCATCGATCGGCTCGGCCGGATGGGTGGCATACCAGTTCACCACGTGGGTGCGACGGCCCCGCAGCTGCAGCAGATTCCAGAGGGCGCGACAGCGGCGACTGCTGGAGGAGGCCAGCCGCAGGCCCTGGCCATCGGGGGAGGGCTCAACGAAATGGAGCACGCCGTGGCGATCCGGTGTCACACCGGTGACGGCACTGGTCCAGAGCAGGGGGGAGAGGCGTGGTTCGAGGCTGGCGAGATCGGCGCGGCTGCCCCGCTGCAGCAGCGAGGCCAGGTGCGGCAGCCCGCCGCGGAGCAGCAGCAGATCCATGAAGCTCCAGTCAGCCCCATCCCAGCCCAGGATCAGCAGACGCGGACGGCTCATGCGCCATCCCCCTGAGGGCTGCCGAAGCCAGCGGGACGCCGCGGGCGACCGCAGCCATGCTGCGACGGAGACCCGGCGGCGGGCCGAGCAGCATCCACGCCCGGCTGCCGCTGCCAGAGCTGATGCAGCGCCGCCTCGAAACGCTGGCGATAGCTATCGGCATCGAGCAGCACGCTGCTCTGCAGCTGCGGGCGGGCCTGCTGCCGGAAGCGCTGCAGCCGCGGACGATCCTGGGCCCAGGCGACGGCGATGGCCACCAGGGCAGCGGGCGAGTCGGCCACCAGCTCCGGCCAGCCCGCCGCACTCAGCAGGCTCAGCCCCACCCGACCGCCATGGTGCTCACCGGCGAGGGAGACCACCGGCACCCCCATCCACAACGCTTCACAGGTGGTGGTGGTGCCGTTATAAGGAAACGGATCGAGGGCGACATGCACCTGTTGGTACAGAGCCAGATGCTGATGGCGTTCCGGGCAATAGGGCTCCAGCCGGAGGCGTTCAGCCGCGATCCCGTAGGCATCGGCCCGCTCCAGCAGCAGCGCACAGGCGGCGGGATCAGCCAGGGAGCGCCCCTTGAGCAGCAGCTGGGCCGCTGGCAGGGCCGCCAGGATCTGACCCCAGACCGCCAGGGTGGCGTCGCTGATCTTGGCCGGCTGATTGAAGCAGCCGAAGCAGAGGGGGGCATCGGCCGGAGGCAGCCGCGGCGGCGGTGCATCCGCCGGTGGGGTGTAACAGAGAAAGCAGGGATCCAGGTGAAGCCGGGGCAGATCGGAATCGCCCGGATAGGCGGGTGGATCGGTGCGGGAATCCACCAGATGGGCCTGGATCGCCACGGGCCCGGGATGGCCCGGATAGCCGATGGCGCTGAGGATCACGGAAGCGGGCTGATGCTCCAGCAGCGATAGGCGCCCCCCCCGAAGTGTGGTGCGCGCTCCATCGCCTGCCACTGGGCCTCATACACCGCCTTGAGGCGCGGCTCGGGCAGGGCGGCACCACGACGGCCCAACCGCTCCAACATCCGTTGCTGCGAACGCAACACCGCCTGCAGCTCCAGCTCCATCAGCAGCACCCGGTAGGGCCGATCGCGGGGCAGGCAGGGCAGCAGCAGATGGATCACCTTGATCGCATGGCCCTCCGCCTGCGGCAACCAATCGCTGCGCTGCGGCAGGCTCTGCACGATCTCGGCTTCGTAATAGCCCTGCGGATTGGACGCATCGGCAGCGCGGCGATGATCCGTGAACGGCGGCAGACCCGCCGCTTCCAGCCACTGCATCGCCAGGCTGGTGCCGGAGCGCGGCAGGCCGCTCACCACGGTGATCAGACCTGACGCCTCAGCCGATCCCCAGGCCGCCACTGCGGCCATCAGCCATCCACAGCAGCGGGCACCAGAACAGTGCTCGCCGACCACTGCGGCGCCCGCTGCTGCGCCGCTTCGATCAGGCCCTGAAACAGCGGATGGGGTTTGCCCGGTCGCGACAGAAATTCAGGGTGATACTGACAGGCCGTGAAATAGGGATGATCCTTCAGTTCAATCAGCTCCACCAGGCGACCATCCGGTGAGGTGCCGCTGATCTGATAGCCCGATTCCAGGAATAGACTGCGATAGGCGTTGTTGAATTCGTGGCGATGGCGGTGCCGCTCATACACCACTTCATCGCCATACAGGCGCAATGCCATGCTGCCAGGTGCCAGACGGCAGGGATAGACACCCAATCGCATCGTGCCCCCCAGATCCACCACATCCTGTTGTTCGGGCAGCAGGTGAATCACCGGGTGGGGCGTGGTGGGATCGAGCTCAGCGCTGGTGGCGCCGGCCAGACCAGCCAGGTTGCGGGCCCACTCAATCACGGCACACTGCATCCCCAGGCAAAGGCCGAGGAACGGCACCCGCTGCTCCCGCGCCCAGCGAATCGCCGCCACCTTGCCATCGACACCGCGATGCCCGAAGCCACCGGGGACCACCACCGCGTCCATGCCATCCAGCAGCGCCGCCGCCCCCTGCTCTTCGATCTGTTCGGCGCAGATCCAGTGCAGATCCAGCGAAGCATCACACTCCAGGCAGGCGTGCCGCAACGCTTCCACCACCGAAAGATAGGCATCATTGAGCTGCACGTATTTGCCCACCAGCGCCACCTTCACCGCCGGGCCGGGGCTGCGCAGCTTGGCCACCAGCTGATCCCAGCGGGCCATGTCGCTGTCGTGGTCGGGCAGGTCGAGCACCTCGAGCACCTGGCGGCACAGGCCCTCCTGCTCCATCGCCAATGGCACGGCGTAGATGCTGTCGGCATCGAGGGCCTGAATCACCGCCGTGGAGCGCACACCGCAGAAGCCACCGATCTTGCGACGCAGCTCATCATTGAATGGCTGATCGGTGCGGCAGACCAGCACATCGGGCTGAATCCCGATCGATCGCAGCTCCTTGACCGAATGCTGGGTGGGCTTGGTTTTCAGCTCACCGGAAGTGCCGATATAGGGCAGCAGAGTGACATGCACATAGGCCAGATCATGGCGACCAACATCACCGCGGAACTCACGAATCGCCTCCAGAAATGGCAAAGATTCGATGTCACCCACCGTGCCGCCGATCTCGCCGATCACCACATCGGCATTGCTGTTGGCCGCCACACGGTGAATGCGCTCGCGGATCTCGGCCGTGATGTGAGGAATCACCTGCACGGTACCGCCGTTATAATCACCGCGCCGCTCCTTATTGATCACCGCCTGGTAAATGGAGCCGGTGGTGACACTGTTGAGCCGCGTCATCGCCGTATCGGTGAAGCGCTCGTAATGACCGAGATCGAGATCGGTTTCGGCGCCGTCCTCGGTGACGAACACCTCGCCGTGCTGGAACGGACTCATCGTGCCCGGATCGACATTGAGATAGGGGTCGAGTTTCAGAATCGAGACGCTGTAGCCCCGGCTCTTGAGCAGTCGCCCCAGGCTGGCCGCCACGATGCCCTTACCGATGCTCGACACCACCCCTCCGGTGACGAACACGAACTTGGTGCAGCCATGCGGAGACACCCGGGCACCGGGGGCGGACGACGTCGCCGCAAAGGCCGCGCGAAGGGAGGAGGACTCAGATCCGGACATCACAGCACTCCCTTTGCATCACAATCACTGTACCTGTCGACCCCAGACCCTGACTGACGGACACATCTCAGGCGAGCCCGTCATGCGACCGCTGCTGGTGTGGTGCTCGGCAGGGGTGGCGGCAGGTCCACCCGCGAGAACCAGGGCTGTTTCTGCCGTCGCCTGACGCCGCGACTGGGAATGCAGG
>JBJTQH010000138.1:0-9117 GCA_046075505.1 Cyanobium sp.
AACCGTCACCTTGCCTAAACGCGTAGGACATCCCTAGCTAGTGGGCTGAGTGACTCGGTGGCTCGTGCCATTCTGCTCCTAAGAAGGGCGAAGCCTTGTAAATTTCTCTCATCCGCTGTTTCTTGGTTTCGGTTTAGCTCCAGCTCACTATCCTCGCTGGGATAGAGCGATACGCAATGGTTGATCGCCAGCGGAATATCGCGATGCTCAAAAAACAGAACGCAGTCGTCGATTGTTTTTTCATTGGCGCCACCGGTGGAGATGATCACCGGTCATTTCAGGCGGGCGATGCGCTCCAGCAGCGGCCAGGTGTTGATATCCGAGCTGGCGATCTTGATCAGCGGCAGATCGAAGACAGCGCACAATTCCGCCGAAGCCTCATCGAATGGTGTCGCCATCGGGATGCAGCTGCAGCGGCGGATCTCCTCCACCAGGGCCCGGAACTCCTCGAGCGACAGCCTGGTGGCCTCCGTTTTCTTGATGTAACGCGAATCGGTGTAACCCTTGAACGCTGGATGGATGAAGGAATCCACATCGCGGAACTGCAGCTTGATCGCCGTGCGCACCGCATTCACCCGCGCCACCATGGCGAACTCGCGCACGATGCGCAGCCCGCGCTCGAGATCACCCCAGTGATTATTCGCCAGCTCGAGCACGAATAGATTCTCGAACAGGCGCCGATGTTCAATCGGGATGGCGTTGCTCATCCGGCGTCATCCTCCCCCCGCAACCAGCAGCGCAGCCGCTGCAGTTCCGCCTGTGGCAGCGGTGGATGCATGTCATCGAGGGCCGGGGTCTGGATGCGGCCATCCACCACCCGGGATTTCAACCGGGGTTCGAATTCCTGCTGCGGATCGAGGCGCACCACCGCCAGCCGCGGGCCGGAGGCCGCCAGCAGATCCGGCAAGGCCTGCGCCAGCTGCTCGCGTCGCTCCAGCCG
This sequence comes from Cyanobium sp., assembly GCA_046075505.1. GTDB lineage: Bacteria > Cyanobacteriota > Cyanobacteriia > PCC-6307 > Cyanobiaceae > Cyanobium. Next base: position 941 of record JBJTQH010000138.1, read on the forward strand.
CATCACCGGCAGACCGAACGCCTCCGCCAGCCGCGCGAAATCCGGGAAACTCACCCCCGAACCCGGCGAAGCGCCATGTTCCCGCCCGAAGAAATTGGTCTGGGTCTGGCGGATCGAAAGATAGCCACCGTTGTCGAGCACCAGCAGGCAGAGATCGAGATCACTGGCCACCAGACTCTGCAATTCCTGCAGATTCATCATCAGCGAGCCATCACCGGCCAGGGCGACGGTGGGTCCGCTCAGGTGCCGCTCACGGGCGGCGATGGCCGCGCCCAGCGCGGCAGGCAGGTCATAGCCCATCGAAGCGCTGCCGCTGTTACTGAACAGGCGTCGCTGCGCGCGCATCGTCAGCAGCTGAAACGGCACGATGCAGGCGGTGGCATCACCGCAGACCACCCGCGCCTGCGGCGGCAGAACCTGATCGAGCGCAAAGAACAGGTGATAGGGATTGATGCCCGCTTCGGGTCGCTCCGGATAATCGCCCGGCCGCGGTTCCCGATCGCGTCGCAGCGTGCGGCAGCGGTCGCGCCAGCCGGCCCAGAGCTCCTGCTGGCGGCGCAGCCGCTCGCTCCAGGCCGGCAGCACCGCCAGCAACGCCTCACAGAACCTGCGGGCATCAGCACAGAGCGTCAGCGCCGGCCGGAGGGTGGGTTTGGCCAGTTCGGCCGCATCGATGTCCACCATCACGATCCGCGCCCCGGGGGCAAGGGCAGTCCAGTTGTAACTGAGCTGGCGGATGTTCAGTCGCGATCCGATCACCAGCACCAGATCACTGGCCTGCAGCGCCAGGTTGCCGGCCCGGGTGCCGATCGTGCCCGGCCGACCGGCGAACAACGGATGGTCGTTTTCGAACACATCGTGACTCCAGGCGGTGAGCACCGGGGCTCCCAGGGCCTCCGCCAGGCTGCGGGCCGCCTCGATCGCCCCCGCCAGCCGCACACCGGTGCCCAGTAGCAGCAAAGGCCGCTGCGCCTCGCTCAGCAGCTCCAGCACGACCTGCAACTGCTCCGGCGCGGGGGCCGGCGGCAGCTCCGGCGACGGGATCGATCGCTGCAGGGCCTGCTCCAGCTCCGGCCGCTGCAGACCCTGCACATCCATCGGCACCTCCAGCCACACCGGTCCCGGCCGGCCGCTGATCGCCTCGCACCAGAGTGCATCGAGCACAGCGATCGCATCGTCCTGCGGCTGCAACGAGACGAACCGCTTGACGAAAGCCGGCAGAAACTGAGCCGAACGGGCCTCCTGATCCCCCAGCTGGCGCAGCCGCAACTGCGGACAGGCCTGCACCAGCGTGTCGCGACGCACCTGGCCGCTGATCACCAGCATCGGGATCGAATCGGTATAAGCGCCGAAGACACCATTGAGCGCATTGATCACCCCCGGGCCGGCGGTGACACACAGCAACGCCGGCTCACCGCAGAGCCGTGCATAGCCCTCCGCCGCCATGGCGCAGGCCTGCTCGTGATGCAGATAACTGCAGGCCAGGCCCTCCGCCTCGCCGAAGGCATCGTTGAGATGCATGGCGGCACCACCGGTGACGCTGAAGCAGCGCCGCACCCCCAGGGCCAGCAGCCGCTGCGCCAGCGCCTCCGCCACCCTCATGCCATCACCTCACGGCGATCGGTGCCACCAGCTCCGGGCGCAGCGGCACCGTGTTCTGCCATCGCTCCACAGCGCTCACGGCAACCCCCCGGGCAAGCCACCCGGCCCCGGGACGCCAGGCGCCCGCCAGGACCGGGTGGTACTGCCTCACTTCAGACGGATGCCGCCTGGGCCGCACCGGCCTTCTGCTCGGCCAGCACCTGCTCGAGACCCTCCAGATCCTTGTCGGTGATCTTGGTCTGCATCGGGCAGTGCTTGGGACCGCACATCGAGCAGAACTCGGCCTGCTTGTAGATGTCGGCCGGCAGGGTTTCGTCGTGGTACTCGCGGGCCCGCTCGGGATCGAGCGAGAGATCGAACTGCTTGTTCCAGTCGAAGGCGTAACGGGCGCGGCTCAGTTCATCGTCGCGATCGCGGGCGCCGGGGCGATGGCGGGCGATGTCGGCGGCATGGGCGGCGATCTTGTAAGCGATCAGGCCATTGCGCACATCCTCGGGATTGGGCAGGCCCAGGTGCTCCTTGGGGGTGACATAGCAGAGCATCGCCGTGCCGTACCAACCCGCCATGGCGGCACCGATGGCACTGGTGATGTGGTCGTAGCCGGGTGCGATGTCGGTGACCAGCGGGCCGAGTACATAGAAGGGTGCTTCGCTGCACTCCTCCATCTGCTTGCGCACATTGAACTCGATCTGATCCATCGGCACATGGCCTGGACCCTCCACCATCACCTGCACGTCGTGCTTCCAGGCGCGACGGGTGAGTTCACCGAGGGTCTTCAGTTCCGCCAGCTGCGCCGCATCGGAAGCATCGTGCAGGCAGCCGGGACGCAGCGAATCACCGAGCGAGAAGCTGCAGTCGTAACGCTTGAAGATCTCGCAGATGTCGTCGAAGCGGGTGTAGAGCGGATTCTGCTTGTGGTGATAGAGCATCCACTGGGCCAGGATGCCGCCGCCGCGGCTCACAATCCCGGTGAGGCGGCCCTTTACCTTGGGCAGGTGTTCAATCAGCAGACCGGCGTGGATCGTCTGGTAATCGACGCCCTGCTGGCAGTGCTTCTCGATGATGTGCAGGAAATCATCCTCTGAGAGCTTCTCGATCGAGCCATGCACGCTCTCGAGCGCCTGATACACCGGCACCGTGCCGATCGGCACCGGCGAGGCGTTGATGATCGCCGTGCGCACCTCATCGAGGTTGACGCCACCGGTGGAGAGATCCATCACCGTGTCGGCGCCGTACTTCACGGCCAGCTCCAGCTTCTTGAGCTCTTCGCTGACATCGCTGGCATTGGGCGAGGCGCCGATGTTGGCATTCACCTTGCACTTGCTGGCGATGCCGATCGCCATCGGCTCCAGGTTGGCGTGGTTGATGTTGGCCGGGATGATCATGCGGCCCCGCGCCACCTCCTCCATCACCAGCGATTCGGGCAGGTTCTCCCGTGTCGCCACATGGGCCATCTCCTCGGTCACCACACCCTGGCGGGCGTAGTGGATCTGGGTCACGTTCGCCTGACCCTGTCGCTTCTCGATCCAGGCGCTGCGCATGAGTGGGAAAAGGCTGAAGGACAGGCTGCCGCGGCCGGGATGGCCCCGCGTCTCCAGCCCCGCACCGTTGCGGACGGGGGAAGCAGCGGTGGGGCATCGGCCTGAGTTCTTCCGCACTTCCCTTCGCCGGCATGACCCGGATCAGGTTCGGAGGGTGTGATCTCAGCCCGGTGGCAGTCGCGACTGGCGCGATGCCGGGCACCCCTAGTGGCGTGTGAAACCTAGCAAGGCCGAAAGGAACGGCCATCCGCCAACCCTCAGCTCTGCAGGCCATCGAGGGCTGCCGCCACGACCCGGTGGTCGGGATCGCCCTGCAGCGGCGCCAGCAGAGCGCGGGCCTGATCGCGCAGCTCCGGCGCCGCCTCCCGCACCAACCGGCCCAGAACCTCGGCGCCACCCACCCGCACCGTGCCATCGCCGTCGGCGATCGCCAGCGTGGCCAGCTCCAACAGCCACGGCAGCGGAATCTGCGGCTGCTCGGCAAAGGCCGACAGGATGCTGCAACGCACCAGCCACTGCCCATCGGCGGTGAACACCTGCAACAGCAGCGGCCAGGAGCGCTCGATGCCGTAACTGGCCAGGGCATTGGCCGCTTCGGCGCGCACATTGGCATCGTTGTCGTGCTGCACCGCCTGCTCCAGGGCCTGCCAGCCCGCCTCGTTCCGCTTCACCCCCAGCCCGGCACAGGCGAGCGAACGCACCAGGAACGGCTCCTGTTCCAACCCCAGCAGCAGCAACGGCACCGCCTGCTCCGGCTCGATCTCCCGCAGCCCCGCCAGAGCCGGCATCGCCCGGGCCGGATCCCCCGAGCCGATCGCCTCGCGCAGGCGCTGTAGCGCCGCGGCGCCGGGATCGGAAGGGGTGGGCTGATCCGAAGCGGAGGGAACCATCGGCGGCAGAAGCAAAACAACAGGAACCCGGCGAACCCGGGCCCGCCGCGGCGCATCGCACCCCGGCTTGCCCCTCACCCTGCCGCATCCACACTCCGCCGCCGGGCCGGCGGAGCGCAGCACCCTCACTCCCCCTGATGCGGCCGGCCGCCTTCGCGCAGGGCGCGCAGCAGTTCCCGGCGACGCTGACGGCGGCGATGCCAGCTGGTGAACAGCAAGCCGCTGCCGATCGCCAGGGCAGGCAGGGCCTGGATGCGATCCGCGGCCGGGCGATGCAGCAAGGCCAGCAGCGCCAGCAGGATCAGCAACGGCGACGAGAGCGCCAGCAGCGCCCGCCGCCGGGAGGCCGGACCCATCGACGGTGCCGGCGGTGGCGGCAAATCGGAAGCGGCACCGAATCGCATCACCGCCTCAGCCCATCTGGGGCGACCAGCGCAGCAGGCTGAGGGTGAGCACCCGGATGCCCACCTCCAGACAGCCCTCATCCGGCGCGAAGGTGTTGCTGTGCAGCGGTGTGCACCCGCCGGGCCCCGCCACCCCCAGCCGGAACATGGTGCCGCGGGTGCCCTGCAGCAGTTCTGCAAAATCCTCGGCGCCCAAGGAGGGCTGCTCCAGCCATTGCACCCGCTCACGGCCGAGCAGCTCAACCGCCGCCTCGGCCACCAGGGCCGTCAGGGTGGGATCGTTGTGCACCGGCGGCGAGATGGTGCGGTAATGCACGCGCGCCTCACCGCCATGGCCGCGGCAGAGGGCCTGCACCGTCTCTTCGATCCAGCGCGGCAGCTGGGCATGCAGCTCCAGATCGAGGCAGCGCACCGTGCCGAGCAGGCGCACGTGATCGGCGATCACATTGAACGCCTTGCCGCCTTCGATCCTCCCGAAACTGACCACCACCGGATGCAGGGCATCAAGGCGACGGCTGATCGCTTCCTGCAGACCGCTGACCACCCGCGCCGCGATCCAGATCGCATCGGTGCTCTGATGCGGCCGGGCGCCGTGGCCGCTTTCGCCGAGCACCTCGATCTCCAGTTCACCCGCTGCCGCCGTGAGGCTGCCGCTGCGCACCCCGATCGTGCCCACCGGCAGGCTCGGAAACACATGCACCCCAAACAGGGCCTGCACGCCATCCATCGCCCCATCGGCCTTCATCCAGGCTGCCCCCTGGGCCGTTTCCTCGGCCGGCTGGAACAACAGCCGCACCCGGCTGGTGAGTTGTTCCTGGGCCGCCGCCAGCAGCCGTGCCACACCCAGACCCACCGTGGTGTGGATGTCATGGCCGCAGGCATGCATCAGGCCCTGATGGCAGGAGGCGTAATCGAGCTCGGTGCGCTCTTCGATCGGCAGCGCATCCATATCGACCCGCAGCGCCAGCAGCGGTGCCGGCTGGCCATCGGGCAATCGCAGGGGCCCCAGCTCGGCCACCACACCGGTGCGACCCACCGCTTCGCGCACCTGCCAGCCCCAGCGCCGCAGCTCCCCAGCCACCAGGGCGGCGGTCTGCTGTTCGTGGCCGCTCAGCTCCGGATGGCGATGCAGATGGCGACGCAGCTGCAGCAGCTCCGGCAGCACCGCAGCCAGGGGCTCCTCCAACCCCAGCGCCTGCCAGGGCAATACAGGTGAAGGCAGCGCCGCCGACGGCAACGGGACTGGCGAGGAGGCCGGGGGGGAAGGGGAAGACACCGAAAGAACGCTCAGGAGAGCAGATGCAGGAACTGGGACAAGGCCTGCACGGGAGCCGGCGGCCAGCGCCGGATGTCCAGCAGCCATTCTTCCTGCCGATAACGCGGATCGAGACCGGATGCCGCCGCCCAGTGACTTTCCGCTTCACCACGGGCGCCACGGCTCCACAACAGGGCGGTGAGACCGGCGCGGGCATCGGCGAACAGCGGATAGCGACGGATCAGCGAGCGCAGTTCGGCTTCCGCCGCCTCCTGATCACCGAGCTGCACAGCCGCCAGGGCGGCACTGGAGCGGGCCATGGCGAAACCGGGCCGCGCCGCCGCGGCAGCCAGGAAACAACGACGCGCTTCAGGCCAGTCGCCCAGGGATCCCTGCACATTGCCCAGGTTGTAGAGGGCCGAGGCATCGGCAGGCCGACCGGCCGCCGCATCGCGCTCCAGAATCCAGCGGTAGTCGGCGGCAGCCTCCTGCCAGCGGGCCAGCGCCTCTTCGGCGGTGCCGCGGTTGAGATGGGGATCGGGATTCTCGGGATCGAGCTGCATCGCCCGCTCCTGATCGGCGATATCTCCTTCCGGATCACCGAGAGCCAGGCGCACGTTGCCGCGATTGCTCCAGGCGGCCGCATCCTCAGGCGCCAGGTTCAGCACCCGCTCCCACAGCGGCAACGCCTCCCCGAAGCGCCCCTCACGGCTGGCGACCAGGGCCTGCTCAAACAGCCGCGGCAGATCGGCGGCGCGATCAGAACCAGGCGGAGCGAGACGATCCAGCGAGGCCGAAGACTGGGGCAATGCCAGGGCGGGCACCGCCAGCCCGGACAGCACCATCACCAGCAGCAGCACTGCCATCAGCAACCCAGCTAGCCCCCGGGGGGCCCGCCCCCAAGGGGCCAGCCCCAGAGGGGCCAGCCACTGGCCCACCGGCCGCAGAAGGTGGCGCGGCAGCCACAACGCAGGCCCCTCTACCAAGCGGTCGCCGTCGTGGCGCCGAGGTTCAGGGCCTGGCGCCACGATCGGCGCAGACGACATGGCAACACCCCTCCAGGCTGCCGCAGGCTACGGAGCCCCAGGCGACAGCGAGAGCCCAGACGCCGGATCCCGCCACCTTGGCCGCCTTGTGCGGCGCCGGGCGCCCAGCTGGCCGCTCGCTGCCAATGCCCCCGCCCTACCCGCCTGCCGCGGTAACACCATCGCCGCCCTGGTTATCGCCCCCAGCGTTCGCCCCTCAGGCACCCTTCGGATGCTGGCCGGTCGCCGACAGTGGCTGAAGGTCAGCTTCTTCGGCTGACTCAAGTACCGGTGATAAGTCTTTTTTTGGCTTGTTTAAACTCTTCGTCCGATAGCAGCCCATTCTCGAGAAGAGCAGAAAGCCTATGGATCTCATCTGCAATTCCAATACCACCTTCGCTCGACTGGCCCCGTGGACGACGCAACGCCGCCAATTTATCCTCTATAAAGCTCTTAATTTTTATCGCCATCTCCTCGTTCTGGCCGAAAGCGAAAGTATTCTCGTCATCGATCGCCATGAACACGCCTTTCCCCCTTTCGATTGCTCCTGGCAGGGTGAACTGGATAAAACCCACGGTTCCATGGCTTACTGGCTTGAACTGAATAGCAATAATTGACTCATAGGGGATTGATTTTGTTCCCGCCAGACCCCGGGTCATGAATCCAAAGAAGTCAAACGGGCATAACTCTATTCTGTCCTCAAAGACTTTGATGTAGGATTTCCTGCCTCTCATATAAAGCAAGATTCCCGGCTCTTTTGATACTGGATCCACTTCTTCCTCTTCATTCTTTCCTTGTCTCTCTGCATTGTCAGCCCGAGAAGACATCTGCTTTTCCGCCGTCACTATGGCGCCACGCATTTTCAGCGCCTCTCGCTTTACATCTTCGACTGCAATACGCCTGATGACATCCCCCGCCTCATTTACTAGCACATAGGAAATGAGCGTAGTTCTAGACTTAGCCATGCAAGGAGCAGCATCAGATTTAAGAATTTCCGCTCTTGAGATTTTCGTTGCTGCAATAAACAGTTCGTAATCATCCAGGTCCATGATTCCTGCTTGTTGTCGGCTTGCCTTGCATTATGGGCACCTCGAAAAATTGCCTTTCCCGAGGATTCGGGCTCAAGGCGGGCCTGACGGGGCAATGGGTCTCAATTGCTGGGTGCCCCTGGAATCCGAATTTTTCGAGGTGCCCTTGAGATAGACACGTCGTGTTCCACTCTGTGCTGGAGATCCTGCTTGTGGGTACGCCCAAGCAAGAGCTGTGGCATCCTGAACAGCTTCTAGAAACCTGGCTCCAAGCCCGGCCTTAAGACGACGATAGTACACAACTTCGGCAAGAACCTCTAGCCTTGCTGGCTCAACAAACCGAGCACAATTCACTGCAGGATCTGATGAGCTTCTGCAAAGAGCTGCTCTGCTGAAACCGCAGGAATGTCTCCCTTTGCGAAGGCCTCAATG
>JBJTQH010000139.1:0-8931 GCA_046075505.1 Cyanobium sp.
TTCACGCACGATCCAGCCAGGAATGGGGCACCCTGCCAACAGATGCTCGCGCAGGATTCGCTCGATCCGCTCCGGCGTCACGCCGCCGTACACCACCCCATCGGGCCAGATCAGCAGCACGGGGCCGTCCGTGCAGATGCGCAGGCAATCGGCCTTGCTGCGCAGCACGATGCCACCGGGGCGGGCGGGGTCTTCCAGCCCCAGCTCACGCACCAGACGCTTGAGCGCGTCCCAGCTGGCGGCGCCGATGGCGGGATCGGGGCAGCAGAGGGCCTTGCTGGGGGTGGCGCAGAGGAGCAGGTGATGGCTCACCGGGATCGGCCCGGCGGCGGTGGCTTGGGGGGATGCCAGGGGGGAAGGTGGCGAATCCATCGGCGACTGGCTCAGGCCGGCAGCGCCGCCGGAGCCTGGGCGTGAACCGTGGCGTTCAGCCGGGCTGCAGCCTCGCGCACAGCCTCTCGGCTCCAGGCGTCCACGGCCAGCACGTCGTCCAGGGAGGGATTGGTCGTGAGGTCGGCTTTGTGGCGCTCGCACACCCCGTCGATCAGCTTGGGAATCTCCAGGAAGTGGATCTGCTCGTCGAGGAAGAGGGCCACGGCCTGCTCATTGGCGGCGTTCATCACCGCCGGCATCGTGCCGCCGGCACGCCCCGCCGCGTAAGCCAGCTCCATGCAGGGGTAGCGGGCCGGGTCGGGCTTGCGGAAGGTGAGCTGCCCCACTTCGGTGAGATCGAGCCGGCGCCAGGGGGTGGCGAGCCGCTCGGGCCAGCTGAGGCAGTAGAGGATCGGCAGTTTCATGTCGGGCCAGCCCAGCTGGGCCAGCACTGAGGAATCGGCCAGCTCCACCATCGAATGGATGATCGACTGGGGGTGGATCACGATCTCGATGGCGTCGTAATCGAGGCCGAACAGGTAGTGGGCTTCGATCACCTCCAGGCCCTTGTTCATCAGTGAGGCGGAATCCACCGTGATCTTGCGGCCCATGCTCCAGTTGGGGTGGCTGGTGGCATCGGCCACGGTGGCCTTGTGCAGATCAGCCGGGTCCCAGTCGCGGAAGGCGCCGCCGCTGGCGGTGAGCTGGATGCGGCGCAGGCCCGGCGTGGGGGTGCCGGTGCTCAGGCGCGCCGTTTCGGCGTAGGGGGTGCCCTGCAGGCACTGGAAGATGGCGGAGTGCTCGGAATCGGCCGGCAGCAGGCGGCTTCCCGATTTCTCCAGCTCCGGCAGCACCACCGGGCCGGCGGCGATCAGGGTCTCCTTGTTGGCCAGGGCCAGATCCTTGCCGGCGCGGATCGCCGCCAGGGTGGGCAACAGGCCGGCGCAGCCGACGATGCCGGTGACGACCAGATCGGCGCTGGACCAGGCCGCGGCGGCGCACAGGCCGTCGTTGCCGCCCAGCAGTTCGGGCAGACGGGCCGGCCGGGCTGCCGGCTCGAGGGCCTCCAGGCGCTGGCGCAGCTCCCCGATGCGCTCGGCATCGGCCAGGGCCACCGCCTCGGGGGCGTGGCGGCAGATCTGGGCGATCAGCAGATCGAGGTTGTTGCCGGCGGTGAGCGCCACCACCCGGAAGCGGTCGGGAAACTCCTCGACGATCTCCAGGGTCTGGGTACCGATCGATCCTGTGGATCCCAGCACGGAGAGAGCTTTCACGGCGGGGTCCAGCGGCTGCGGCCCAGTTTCCCATTGCCCGCTGCCCCGCTGCCCCACAGGCCGCGGTGCCTCCGCGCCGTCGCCGTCGCCGACAGGCGGCCCCGTGCCACTGGGCTGGCGGGGACGCTGGCCCGCCACGATCGCCGCGGGCGGCGCCAGCGGTTTGACTGGGGCCCGGATGCGGAAGGCTGATGCTCTGGTTGCAGCGCTGGAATTTCATTGAGCGGGCCCGCCTGGAACGCCAGCTCTGGGACGCCTACGAACAGCGCCAGGATCTGGAGGCGCTGCTGCAGACCTGTCGCGCCGAGGCGCAGCGCGGTGAAGCCGGGGCCGCCTTCCGGCTGGAGATCTGGCAGACCACGCTCGAGCGGATCCGCCGCCTCGAGGCGCTGATGAAGGATCGCCGTCCGCCCGGTGCCGGCGAGTCCTGAGCAGCGGTCTCGCTTTCTGCCGGCGGTCGGGGCCCCTGGCGGCATCGGCTCGCCGGTCGCGCCGCGGCTGCCCCTGCAGGGGGCTCCGCTCAGCCCGTCGGCTGCAGGCCCAGGGCCACCGCCAGGCTCACCGCCAGCCCCAGGCCGGCCAGGGCAAGATCCCGCAGCAGCTCCCTGGCCACCGCAGCGGCGGCTCGGGCCTCAGGGCCCAGCTGCAACGCCAGCTCCCGCCCCGCCAGCAATCCCAGAAACACCCAGGTGGTGCTCAGGGGCACCGGGCTCCAGGCCGCCAGCACCGCCAGCACCAGGCCGTACAGCAGGCTCAAGGTGGTGGTGGCGCGTCCCTGCTGCAGGCCGTTCTTGCGCTGCAGGATCGTCTGAATCGCGCCGCCGTTCTCCAGCAGCAGCAGGGCGACGGCGCCGCAGAGCACCACCAGGCTGAGGGCCATGCCGCTCGCCGGCAGATGCCGCGGCAGCACCACATAGATGTTGGCCAGATCCTGGATCAGCCACTGGCTCCACAACCAGCCGGTGGCCGCCCATTGCAGGGCCAGGGCGACGCCTCCGAGGGGTTGCGGTTCGGTTGCGCTCGGGGCGCAGGCCGCGGCCGCGGGATCACAGGCCGTTGCCGGTCTTGCCGCCAGCGCCGGGGGATTGCCCTGCCGCTGCCGCCCCAGCAGCGTGGCGGTGCCATAGGCGATCGCCGCCACCAGCAGGGCCAGGCCATAGCCCAGCAGCGATTGGCGCAGCAGAGCTGGCAACGCCGCCGGCCGGAAGCTGGTGAGCACCAGGAAGGAGGTGCTCACCGGTGCACCGCAACGGGTGAGCAGCAGCACCGCCAGCGGCGCCAGCAGGATGCGCCAGCCCAGCCGGGGCGGCAGCGGGAACTGCTGCAGCCGGCCCCAGCTGGTGTCGCCGCCGCTGCGCCACCAGCCCAGCCAGAGCACGCCACAGAGCAGGGCACACAGAAACAGGAGCTGCAGCCAGCGGGAGGTGCGGTGGCGGTTGGCGGCCAGGAAGGGCCCCAGGGTCTGCAGCGAGTCGTTGCCGATCACCGCCCAGGCGCTGAGCAGGAAGGCCAGGAGCGGCACGGGGCCGAGCGGCTCCAGCGCCCCTGCCCCACCGGCAGGCAGCCCTGCGGCCGGGTCGACCGCCAGCGCTGTGACCAGCGCGACCTTCAGCGCCGCAACCAGACCGTGACGCCTCCGGGCTTGTCGACCAGCTCGATCCCCTGCTCGGCGAGCGCGCTGCGCAGCCGATCGGCCGTGGCGAAGTCACGGCGGCTCTTGGCCTGGCGCCGCTCCTCCACGAGGGCCTCGATCCCGGCCTCGCTGAGACCAGCAGCCGCCGCCCCGGCTTCGGCTCCAGGCGCGGCTTCCGCCGCAGGCAACACCGCAGCCGGGCCCTCCGCCTGCAGGCCGAGCACGGCGGCCAGTTCCACCAGCAGCTGCCAGCGGGGCTCCAGAGCCCGCTCCGCCGTGGTGGGGGGCTCGCCGATGCGCAGGCGGTTGGCCAGGGCCCGCAGCGGTCGGGCCAGCTCGAACACCTCCCCCAGGGCGGCGGAACTGTTGAGGTCATCGTCCATGGCCGCGATGAAGCGATCGCGGATCGCCTGCAGCGTCCCATCGGCCCCGGCCTGGTCGCTGTCGGCGGCACGGCCCGGCACCGGCCCGTCGGCAGCCGCGGGGATCGTCCAGCCGAGGATGTGCTGATACACCGGCGCCAGGGCCAGGGCCGCCTGCAACCCTTTCCAACCGGTGGCGGCGGCTTCCAGCGCTTCTGCGGTGAAATCCAGCGGTTTGCGGTAGTGCGCCTGCAGCACGAACAACCGCAGCGTCATCGGACTGACACCACTGGCGAGCAGGGAGCGGATGGTGGTGAAGTTGCCGAGGGATTTCGACATCTTCTCCCCCTCCACATTCACCATGCCGTTATGCAGCCACAGCTGCGCCAGGGGCCGGCCGGTGGCCGTTTCCGACTGGGCGATCTCATTCTCGTGGTGCGGGAAGATCAGATCGGCGCCACCGAGATGGATGTCGATCGTGTCGCCCAGTTCCTGGCGCACCATCGCCGAACACTCGATGTGCCAGCCGGGGCGGCCCTGCCCCCAGGGAGAGGGATAGCTGGGTTCGCCGGGCTTGGCCCCTTTCCAGAGGGCGAAATCAAAGGGATGGCGCTTGCGCGCTTCCTCGGCGCCACCGGTGCGACCGCTGGCGCCCTCGCGCTGCTCCTCGAGCGATCGCCCCGAGAGCTTGCCGTAATCGGCGCGCTGCATCACGGCATAGAACACATCACCATCGGCTGCATAGGCAGCGCCCCGTTGCTGCAGTTCCCCGATCAGTTCGCGGATGCCATCGAGGCATTGGGTGGCGCGGGGCATGCGGTCGGCACGCAGGATATTGAGCGCATCCATGTCCTGAAAATAGGCGGCGATGTTGCGCTCACTCACCGCCTCCATCGAGCAGCCTTCCTCGGCGGCACGGCGCAGGATCTTGTCGTCGATGTCGGTGAAGTTCTGCACATAGGTGACCGCATAACCACGCCAGATCAGGTAGCGGCGCAGCACATCCCAGGCGATGTAACTGCGGGCATGGCCCAGATGGCAGAGGTCATAGACGGTGACCCCGCAGCAGTAGATGCTGACCCGGGGCGGATCGAGAGGAACGAACTCCTGCTTGCTGCGGGTGAGGGTGTTGGTGAGCCTGAGAGTCAAGAGAGGAGAGGCGGCCGATCAGAAGGAATAGGTCAGGCGACCGTAGTAGCGAGTTTCGCAGGAATCGGAGCTGCAGGTCTCGCTGATGTACGACGGCGTGCTTCCCAGGAAATCGATGGCGTACACCGAGGCCGTCAGCGGCAGCCCCTGGAAGGGCCGCACCGACAGGCCGGCGCCGAGGCCGTAGCCGAACCACTCCATCCCCACGGAGACGCGATCATTGAAGGCCACGCTCAGGGCCCCGACCGGCCCCCAGTAGCAATCGGTGCCACGGGGATAGTTGCGGCTGCTGATGTTATTGCCGCCAAGGCAGTTGCTCGCGCCGAGGGTACCGTTGCCGCCATAGCCGAAGAAATCGGAGCCGATGCCAGCAGTCGCCACCAGCACCGCCGGCCGCTCCGCCCGCGACAGCGGGATCGCCTGCGAGAGCAGCAGATAGTAATTACGCCCCAGATCGGTCTGGTCGTCGAACTGAATCACCTGCTCCCCCCCGAAGGCCAGGCCGAGGGTGGGCGTGAGGTTGATCGCGCCTTTGAAGCCCAGGCTCTGGGCGCTGCCCAGGGGGGTGTTGCGGCTACTCAGGCTCTGGATCGTCCAGTTCAGGCCGAGGCTGGCATTGGCGGCACGCAGCGGGGTGAGCTCCAGAAACACCTCACCATCGGCGCAGTCCTTCCAGCTGCCGCCATCGTTCGCCCGGCAGCTGCGCGTGCGGCTCGTGCCGGCCAGCTGGCCCGAGAACAGGAAGCCGGGATCCGCCGCGAAGGCATTGGGAAGCTTGAGGCTGATGTCGGGGTACGGCTGACCGTTGACCGTGAATCCCCGCGCCAGGCCGCGCACCTGGGTGATCGTGGAGGCAGGCGGTTTGGCGACATCCGCCGGCCCCGGCTGCCAGGTGGAGGGCAGCCCCACACGGGGGGCGACCGGCGTCCAGCCGGCGGCGACGGGCTCGGCCGGGGCGTTGCTCCACACCGGCGCCGATGGGGTGAGCGGCGCCGTGCTCCAGCTGGGTTCGCTCGCCGCCGGCGCCGCGGCCAGGGCGGCATCGGATTGGCTGACAGCGGGCAGCAGCACCAGCAGGGAGGCCGCCAGCAGGGAACGCCGGCGACGCCCCCGCAGGCGATGCACCAGCCCGAGGCGGCACTCCGGGCGACGGCCACCAGCCCGCCAAGGGCTGCTGGTGCCAGGGTCGCCGCAGCCAGGGGGGCTGCCGCCATCGCCGATCCCCTGCACCAGAGTCCTCCCTTGCAGCGATGACCGGCGGAATCTACTGCCCTTCTCCGGTCGCACCGCGGCCCTCCGGACGCTCGCTCTGCCGGGCCAGGCGGGCCAGCACCGCAGCCAGGGCGGAGCGCCAGTGCAGCGGCGGCAGATCCAGGGCCCGGCGCGTCGTGCCACAGGCCAGCAGCGAATAGCCGGGGCGACGGGCCGGGGTGGGGTAGTCGGCGCTGGTGATCGGCAGCACGGAGGCGCAGCGCTGCAGCAGTCCCGCTTCAACCGCCAGCTCCCCGATCGCCACCGCGAAGTCGTACCAGCTGGCGGCACCGGCATCGCTCCAGTGGTGCAGGCCCCACAGATCGCGATCGATCGCAGCGATGCAGGCCTGCGCCAGGGTGTGGGTGGCGGTGGGACACCCCACCTGGTCCGCCACCACGGTGAGGGGAGCCGCCGCCTCGGCCCGTTGCTGATGCAGCCGCAGCATCGTGAGGCAGAAATTGCGACCCACCGGCCCATACACCCAGCTGGTGCGCAGCACGCACAGGCGTTCCTCCGGCAGATGCAGGCGGCTGCGCCGTTCCCCTTCCGCTTTGCTGGCGCCATAGACCCCCAGGGGGGACGGGCTCTGGTGCGGCTCGTAGGGATGGCCCTGGTCGCCGTTGAACACGAAATCGGTGCTGATCTGCAGCAGGCGCCCCCCCGTCGCCGCCAGGGCGGCCGCGAAGGCCTCGGGAGCGCCCGCGTTCACCGCCAGCGCCAGCTCCGGTTCCGATTCGGCCCGATCCACCGCCGTGTAGGCGCCGGCGTTGAGCACCCAGTCGGGGCGATGGCGGGCCACGGCGGCGCGGCAAGCCTCCGGATCGCTCAGGTCCAGGTCCCTGCGGCTGCAGGCGATCAGCTGCCAGTGGGCCGGTGCCTGCGCCAGCAGTTCCTGCCCCAGCTGACCGGCCGCGCCGGTGAGCAGGATCCGGCGGCGGCGGGCGGCCCCGGGAGTCGCCGATCCGCTCAAGGGGTCAATGGCACGCATGGCCGATCGCTCATGGGAACAGATCGCCGGCGGCGAGGGCCGTCGCCAGGCTGGGGGCGGCGGCATCCTTGTCGGCCAGCTGGGGCGCGGCGCCGGCGAGGGCCTCCAGGGGCCAGCCGATCGCCAGGGCCGGGTCATCCCAGCGCAGGGCCCGCTCGCAGTCGCGGTTCCAGAGCCCGCTGGCCTTGTACAGCACATCAGCGCTGTCGCTGAGGGTGAGGAAGCCGTGGGCAAAGCCCACCGGGATCCACAGCTGCCGGTGGTTCTCGCCGCTCAGAAGCGCGCCGGCCCAGCGGCCGAAGGTGGGGGAGGATCGGCGCAGATCCACCGCCACATCGAAGATTTCACCACTGACGCAGCGCACCAGCTTGGCCTGGGGTTCCGGAGCCAGCTGATAGTGCAGCCCCCGCAGCACACCGCGACTGGAGCGGGAGTGGTTGTCCTGATGGAAGGGCGGGGCCTGCTCCGGCGGCAGCCCCAGGGCAGCGGCGAAGCTGCGCTGGTTCCAGCTCTCCTGGAAGAAACCGCGGGCATCGCTGAACACCCGTGGCGTCAGCAGCAGCGGGCCATCGATGGCGAAGGTGTCGATCTGCATCTCAGGCACCGGCACTCAGCCTCGACGGAACAGCCACAGTGGTCGCGGAAGTGGTCGTGGCGATCGTCGCCGGTCGGGGATCGCCGGGCAGCTGCAGCAGATAGCTGCCGTAGCCGCTCTTGCGCAGCGGCTGGGCCAGCCGTTCGAGCTGCTGATCATCGATCCAGCCCATGCGCCAGGCCACTTCCTCCGGACAGCCCACCTTCAGGCCCTGGCGGTGCTCCAGGGTGCGGATGTAACTGGCGGCGGCGTGCAGGGAATCGGGGGTACCGGTATCGAGCCAGGCCATGCCGCGGCCCATCAGCTCCACCCGAAGGTGGCCCTCCTCCAGATAGAGGCGATTGAGATCGGTGATCTCCAGTTCGCCCCGGGCCGACGGACGCACCTGGCGGGCCCGCTCCACCACGCTGCCGTCATAGAAATACAGGCCCGTGATGGCATAGCGGGAGCGGGGCTGCTTCGGTTTTTCCTCCAGGCTGAGCACGCGCCCTCGGCGGTCAAATTCCACCACGCCATAGCGCTCCGGATCCCGCACCGGGTAGGCGAACACCGTGGCGCCCTCCTGCGGAGCCTGGCTGGTTTGCAGCTGGGGCCCCAGCTCGGGCCCGTGGAAGAGGTTGTCGCCGAGCACCAGGGCGGCCGGAGAGCCGGCCAGGAAGTCGGCCCCGATCAAGAAGGCCTGGGCCAAGCCGTCGGGGCTGGGCTGGACGGCGTAATGAATTGCGATGCCCCAGCGGGCGCCATCGCCCAGCAGGCGAATGAACGCTTCTTGATCGGCGGGCGTGGTGATGATCAACACCTCGCGAATGCCAGCCAGCATCAAGGTGGTGAGCGGGTAATAAATCATCGGTTTGTCGTAAACAGGCATCAGCTGCTTGCTCACCGCGGACGTGAGGGGAGCCAGGCGGGTGCCACTGCCCCCAGCCAAGATCACCCCCTTTCGTTCGGATTGAAGCGTGCTCACCGATGTCCCATTCACCAGGGCAGTCTCTCACGGGAATGCGGATTCGGCCTTGGCGGCCCACCAGGGGCCCCTCTGGCCTACTTGGCATCCATCCAGTTGGAGCCCACGCCGGTTTCCACCACCAGGGGCACCCGCAGCTGAATCACCTGCTCCATTGTCTGCCGGGTGAGATCGAGCACGTCATCGAGGGCCGCCGGAGCCGCCTCCAGCACCAGTTCATCGTGAACTTGCAGCAACAACCTGGCCTCCAGCTGGCGCTGGCTTAGCCGCTGATGCAGTTGCACCATGGCCATCTTGATGATGTCGGCGCTGGAGCCTTGGATGGGCGCGTTGGCGGCCG
>JBJTQH010000140.1:0-16933 GCA_046075505.1 Cyanobium sp.
CACCCATCATGCATTTAACTTCAAGAAGTATGGAGATCGCTATCTTGCAGAGATGTCTTATCGCTTCAACCGACGGTTCTGTCTCAAGGGTTTACTACAACGTCTGCTCGTGGCCGGAATCGGTTGCGAACCGCAGCCGGAGCGGCGGCTCAGGTCTGCGGAGGTTTGTTGCTGATCAAGTCAGGCTAAGTGGCCTGGCCCGCTTCGCTAACCCGCCCAGATCGCCTCCAGTTCCAGCACCAGCCCCGGCAGCAGATCACCGCCATCGAGCAGGGTGGCGTTCTCCAGGCGCATCACGTCCTCAGGCTGGTGCCGTGGCGCCGCCGCACCGGATTCCGGCAGGACATCAGCCTCGCTGGTGCGGGGGACGGCCCGCCAGATCTCCACGGCGCGCTGCTCCGGAAACAGCAGCCAGCCCAGCTGGGCGCCGTTGGACTGATAGGCGGCCATCTTGCGGCGCAGGGCTTCCGTGCCGCGGGGGCCCTGATCACTGGCACTGGCCAGTTCGATCACCAGGTCGGGGCACAGGGGCGGGAAGCCGCGGCGCTGCTCCGGGCTCAGGGCCTGCCAGCGCTCCAGCCGCACCAGCGAGGCATCGGGGCTCAGCACCGAGCCATCCGGAAGGCGGAAGCCACAGGAGCTGTCGAACAGCTTCCAGCCGCCATGGCGGTGGGCCCAATGGGCCAGCTGGTAGGCCAGGGCGCTGTTGCGAGCACCGGTCTCGCCTCCGGTCGGGGTCATCGTGATCAGCTGGCCATCGGCCGCCAGTTCCAGCACCGCGTCGGGATTGGCCTTGCACACCAGCGCGAACTGCTCCGGCGTCAGCCGCAGATCCGGCGGCAGCCGCAAGGGCACCAGGCCAGTGGCAACCGCATCGGGCGCGACTGGAGCGGCAGCGGCTGGAGCGATCGTCATCGCACCGAGGAGGGCGTCAGCTTCAGGCTATGCGGCCTGGGCTGAAGCGCCGGTTGATCACCAGCTAAGGCCTCAACAGCTACGGCCCCCATCCTGATCCGCGCGGGGCACACGCCCCCAACCGCGCATGCAGACTGCATGCAAAGCGAGTAATCTCAGGAAGTATGCGGGTGTTTCATGCCATCTCTGCAGATCCGCGACCTGCCAGAACCGCTGCACCGGCTGCTGCAGATCCGCGCCCAGGCGCACAAGCGCAGCCTCAGCCAGCAGGCCCTGGCCGATCTGGAGGCCATCGCCGGTGGGGATTCGCGCCAGCGGCGCCGCCAGGTTCTGGATCGCATCGCCGAGCGCGGCCCCCTGTCACCGTCGCTGGCAGCCGCCCTGAGCAGCAACCAGGCACCAGAAGCGTTGATCCGCGCCGACCGCGAACGCTGATGGCCCTTGCCTGCGTGCTCGATGCCTCGGCGACCGTGCGGCTGATCCTGGGTGATCCCGACGCCACGCCAATGGCAGTGCGTCTCCGTGGGGCCGCCCTGGTGCTGGCGCCGGAGCTGATGCTCACCGAGGTGGCCAACACTCTCTGGAAACTGCGGCGCTCTGAGCAACTGCCTGGCCTCGATCCCCAGCAGTTGCTGCTCGATGCTCGCGAGCTGGTCGATCGGGTGGAGCCGGATCGCCACCTGCAGGCCGAAGCCCTGGCCCTGGCCTGCCACCTCAACCACCCCGTCTACGACTGCCTCTATCTGGCATTGGCCCGGCGGGAGGCCGCCACTTTGGTCAGTGCCGATCAGTGGCTGCTGCGGTTGGCCGAACAGGTGCTGCCCTGAGCCTGGGCGACGCCTCGCACCACCAACAGCTCGCTACGCGACCCGAGGACCGGCACCGTAAGAAATCACCTTACGATGAAATCAATCCGGTCGTCCGGCCCATGGGCGCGATCACCATCACCTCCAAGGGCCAGGTGACCCTGGGCCAGGAGTTTCTGCGCCACCTCGGAGTGACACCTGGCGATCGCATCGAGCTGATCACCCTCCCGGGTGGCCGGATTGAGCTGCGCGCCGTGAGAGCCACCTCACTCCATCGATGGCTTCATCGGCAAACTTGCCGGCCGCAACACCAGAAGCGTCTCGCTGGAGGAGATGCAGGCAGCGGCCGCCGCCATCGCCATGGACAAAAGCCAGTTTGAGCACCAGTGGCAGGAGCCAGTCAGAATGAAACCATTGCACCTGCAACGATGGAACTGACCGCGGTACTCACCCCCGCTGAGGAAGGCGGATACATCGCCTTCAATCCGGAAACAGGCACCACAACCGAGGGGGAGTCGATCGAAGAGGCTCTCACCAACCTGCGCGAAGCCACGACGCTCTACCTGGAGGAATTCCCCGTTGTCATCAAGGGCCACCCAGTGGTGACGATGTTCAGCGTTCCTGCGCATAACTAGTCTCCCGCATCTTTCCGGCTGGGAGATCATTCGCACCCCGGAGCGCCTGGGTCTCGAAGCAGGTCGCCAAAGCGGCAGTCATCTCGTGATGCGTTGTGGCAGCAGAAGCTGCGTCGTTCCTCTGCACAAGACCGTCAAGGTGGGCACACTTGCTGGTCTGCTGAGACAGGCCAGGATTGATGTTCAAGACTTCCTGGATTTGCTCTGAAGCGGAACCCCAAGCACCCCCCTCTGTCATCACTGCGGTCTGCTGGCCGTGTCCTTGGCTTGAGCCCGCTCACGCCGCCCACACCTCGCGCTGGAACCGCTGCAGCAGGCCATCGAGATCACCGGCGAACATCCGATCCAGCCGCTGCCAGCCGCCGCCTTCGCGGCGGAAGATCAGGGCGTCGTCGTCGAGCGCCTCGCGATCCACGATCGTGATCGCCTTGGTCTGGTTGGCGATGCGCTGCAGCCAGTCACGCTGCGGTTTGCTCCACTCCTGCGACGCCAGGATCCGCTGCAGGGCCTTCTCCACCCGCTGCTCGTAGGGCACCAGCGCATCGCCCAGGGCCGCCTGGCGGATGTAGCCCATGATCGAGGCCGCTATCTCCTGGTTGGTGGTGTCGCGCCAGGCGGTGCTGAGGCTGGCTTCGCTGTAGCCCTTGGTATCCAACGCCAGCTTCAGCGCGCGCAGATCAGCGCGGGTCAACTCCCACGGGCGGGTGAGCACCAGGCTGAGGGCCGGCAGGTCGTTGCCGGGATCGCGCACGAAGGTGGTGAACCCTTCCAGGTAGTCCTGGGGGCGTTGGCCTTGGCCGTAGCCGTGCTCTATGCTGAGCAGTTCATCCTCGTGCTCGGAGAGATAGCGCGGGTCAGGCCGGCCCTGCCACTGCCGATCGAGCAACTCCCCCAGCCCCTCGATCGTGGCGAGCCAGCGCTGGGCCTCGACCTGCGGCAGCTGCTGCAGGCGCTCGATGAAGGCCTCGGGTTCTTCGCCGCTCAGCAACCGGAAGCGGGCTTCGGCGTTCTCACTCAGATGCCGCCGCTTGCGCCGCAGTTTGGCGATCAGCTGCTCGCGCACCAGCTGCCAGTCGTCGCCTTCGCTGCTCTGCAACTCCTCGAGCAGCTGCGAAAAGCTGATGCTGGGGTTGACCACCACCGGCTTCATGTCGGTGTAGTCCTGCAGCGCCTCATACAATCCCACCGCATCAAAGATCCGGAAGCTGTCCTTGCCGATCGCCTCACACAGCCGAGTGGCGCGGCCGATCATCTGGTCGTAAAGAATGCGGCTATTGACGCGGCGCAGGAACACAATGTTGCAGATCGCCGGCACATCCACGCCGGTGGTCAGCAGATCCACGGTGACGGCCACATTCGGAAAACGCTCATTCTTGTAGCGGCGGATCAGCTGCTGCGGTTTGTCACTTTCGCCGGTGATCTTGGCCACCGCCTCATCCGGCACGCTGCCATAGTGCTTGGCGAACGCCTCCTTGAGCAGCTGCACCACCAGATCGGCATGCTTGTCGTTGGCGCAGAAGATCAGGGTTTTCTGGGCTGAAAACGGATCGAGTTCACTCGCCAGCGCCTTGCAGACCTCGCGGTTGAACGGCTCGGTGATCACCTGGCGATTGAACGCCTCCACGCCAAAATGCAGTTCATCAGGCGTGGTGAACAGATCGATCTGGCCGCTGCGGGCATCGATCGTGGTCACCTGCTCGCCGGCCTGCCAGCCGATGCCTTCGCTGTTGAGCCTGGTGCGGATCTGCAGCGGCGGCTCATGATCCACCAGATAGCCATCGACCACCGCTTCGCGATAGCTGTAGACAAACACAGGTCGACCGAAAATCTGCACCGTGTGCAGCGCCGGCGTGGCCGTGAGCGCCACCTTCACCGCATCGAACATCTCCAGCACCCGCCGGTATTTCGAGACGTAGTCATTGAAATCACGGAAACCCAGCTCACGGTCGCTGAGCTCGCGATCGAGCAGGTAGCCGCGATGGCATTCATCCACCACGATCAGGTCGTAGCTGTCCACCGTGGGGCGATTGTCCTCATCGCCCAGCAGCAGCCGCTGCACCATCGCCTGCACGGTGCTGATCTGCACGCGGGTATCGCTGTCCAGTTCGCGCTGCCCCAGTTCCTTGATTCCGAAGATCTCTGCGAAACGCTGGGTCGTTTCCATCTTCGTTTCCTTGAACGCATCGCCCGCCTGGATCCCCAGCGCCTCCCGGTCCACCAGAAACAGCACTCGCCGGAAGCGGCCGCTCTTGAGCAGCCGGTAGATCAGCGCCACGCAGGTCTTGGTCTTGCCGGTGCCGGTGGCCTTGGCCAGCAGGATCTCGCGCTGGCCCGCCGCGATCGCCGCCTCCACCGCCTCGATCGCTCGGCGTTGATAGGGGCGCAGACCGAAGCCGAAAGCGAAGGATTCCCGACTCAGCCGCTGCTCGGCCGCCTCGATGTCCTGGCGGGCCAGCTGGCGCAGGCCCTCCGGCGAATACCAGCTCTCCAGGGGGCCGGCCGGGTTGATCGCGCGGCGCAGATCGCGGAACCAGATGCCACTGGCGGTGCGCAGCTGCGGCAGGAACTTCCGGCCATTGCAGGCAAAGGCGAAGGGCAGCAGGAACTCCCCGTCCGGCCCCCAGCGATCGAGGCCCGCGTCCACCCCGTCACGGAGCTGCACGTCGCGGCAGTAGCGCTGCGCCTGGAGCAGCACACCCGCGACATCCTTGTGAGCCCGCTTGGCCTCCACCGCCGCCAGGGGCGTCAGGCCCGCGAACAGCACGTAGTCGGCCGGGCCGCTGCTGGTGGGCCATTCAGCGATCGCCAGGTTGCGGTGTTTCTGCGGCCTGGCGCCTTTGCTGTAGCGGAGCTGCTCGCTGTCGGCCTCCCAACCAGCCTGGCGCAGCTGCGCATCGATCAGCTGGCGGGTAGCGGCCTCGTCGAGCTCCAACCGGCCGGCCGCCTGGCGTGAGGCCTGCCGCAGCGAGGCCAACGCCGCCGCACCCTGGCGCTGGGCGGCGGCCTGAAGCTCCGCCAGCCGGGCGGCCAGGGCCGCCTTGTCGGCCTCCACCGCCGATGCCAGCTGCTCCCACTGCTGCTGCTCCTCCAGCGCCTGGCGCAGCTGCGCTTCGCTCTGGGCCAGCTGCTCCGCCGCCAGACCCTGCTCCGCCTGAAACGCGGCCAGGGTCTGGCGCAGCCGCTGCAACTCCGCCTGGAGCTCCTGATCAGCAGCGGCGGCGCCTGAAACGGGGGGCTGGGGCGGCTGGAACGGTCCGCTGCGGAAGTCCGGGTCGCCGAAGCTGCGGTGGAACCACACCCCCAGCTGCCAGGCGAAGCGCAGCGTCTTGAGGGCCGTGGCGTGATCGCCCCTGAGCTCGTGATTGGCCTTGTTGCCCCTGCGGCGCAGCTCGTGAAACAGCTCCGCCACCTCCCGCTCGAGGATGGCCTCCAGCTCAAGGCGCCTGATCAGCTGCTGCTGGGTCTCCTCCACGCGCAGCTCCACCCCGAAGCGTGCGGCCACCTGCTGGGCCAGCAGCTCGCCGAGCTGGCGCAGCTTGAGCAGCGCCGTGTTGGGGTCGTCGGGGAAATAGCGCTCCGCCAGCGATCCCAGTCGGAACAGCTGTTCGTCATAGGGGCGCAGGTGGGCGAAGTTCGGGCTCATCGCCGGCCCATGCCGTCAGATGCCAGGCCCCATCCTATGGAGATCTCCTGGCCCGTTCCGGCCGATCCTGCAGGCGCCGGCCCCTCTCAGAGCGGATCGCCGGGCAGGAAGCGCGCGATGAACACCGCCAGCGCCATCGGCCCGCAGCGACAGCACCAGGCGCTGGAGCCGGGCAGCCGACGCCAGCAGATCACCGCAAACGGCGCCGCAGCTCCGGATTGAAACTGCACCCGGTAGCGGTCTTCCGCATCGGCGGCCTCCTCCACAGCTGTCAGGGGAACACTGGCGGGCGGGCTGCCGCCCAAGCCGACCGGGAGCTGTGCCGGCTGAAGGCAGAGCCGCAGAGCGATGGCGAAACGGCAGGCGGCGCCGGTGGGATCCCGCAGATAGCGCAACCACCCGCAGTTGACCACGAATCTGTGGGAAGGTTAACCAACCTCAACGCACCGCGCCCGCCGCGCCGATGCTCACCTCCACTACCGCTACCGCCGCCGCCCCCTCCGGCACGGCCTCCAGCACGACCTCCGGCCCGGCAGGGTCCACCTCAGAACCCACCGCCGAGCCCACGGCACAGCGGAGCGCCGAGCTCCCTGGCGAGCCCTCCGCCGAGTCCGGAGCGTCGCCGATCCATGCCCCGGGGGAGCTCCCGGCACTCAACCCAGCCTCCCCAGCGCAGGACGGCAGCACCACCACGGCGGAGCAGGCCCTGGCCGCCATGCGCGCCACGGTCTTCGGCACCGATCCGATGGCGGCGCCGCCCCCGCCGCAACCCACCATCGCCGCCCCCCAGGATCCCGGCGCACCGGTGCATGCCAGCCCGGCCGCCGATCCGAGCGAACTCGGTGATTTCCTCGAAGCCGCCGGCCTGATGGCCTACGACCCGGCTGCGATCACCCGCATCTACGCCGGCCATCCCCGCCGCCTGCTGCGCCGCCTCTGGCAGACCCTGGTGCCGATCGGCCTCTATCTACTGGCGGTGGGATTCGACTGGCTCACAGGCGCCCTGGCCAATCCAGAGCGGGCCCGCAGCCGCGCCCGCGAATGCGCCGAGCTGCTGGCGGCCCTGGGCCCCGCCTTCATCAAGGCCGGCCAGGCCCTCTCCACCCGCCCCGACATCGTGCCGCCGCTGCTGCTCGATGAACTGGCCCAGCTGCAGGACCAGCTGCCCGGTTTCGATTCCGCCCTGGCGATGGCCTGCATCGAAGAGGATCTCGGCCAGCCGATCGAAGCGATCTACGCCCAGCTGGAGCGGGAACCCTTCTCGGCGGCCTCCCTCGGCCAGGTGCACCGCGGTGTGCTGCACGGCGGCCAGAAGGTGGCGGTGAAGGTGCAGCGTCCGGGTCTGCGCGAACAGATCACGCTCGATCTGTACATCGTGCGCAACATCGCCGCCTGGCTGAATCGCAACATCCGGCTGATCCGCAGCGATCTGGTGGCGCTGATCGATGAGCTGGGAAGGCGCGTCTTTGAAGAGATGGATTATCTCAATGAAGCCGCCAATGCCGAAAAGTTCGCCGAGCTGCACAGCCATAACCCACGCATCAAGGTGCCGGCGATCCACCGCCATGCCACCAGCCGCCGCGTGCTCACGATGGAGTGGATCGAGGGCGTCAAGCTCACCAACCTGGAAGCGGTGCGGCAGCTCGGCATCGATCCGGATGACATGGTGAACGTGGGGGTGAACTGCAGCCTGCAGCAGCTGCTCGAGCACGGTTTCTTCCATGCCGATCCCCACCCCGGCAACCTGCTGGCGCTCGCTGATGGCCGGCTGGCCTATCTCGATTTCGGCATGATGAGCGAGGTGACCCGCGAGAGCCGCACCGGTCTGATCCAGGCGGTGGTGCATCTGGTCAACCGCAACTCCGGCAAACTCAGCAACGCCTTCGTCAGCCTCGGCTTCCTGGCGGAAGATGTGGATCTCGAGCCGATCGTGCCGGCCTTTGAAATGGTGTTCGGCCAGGCGCTGGAGATGGGGGTGAGCCGCATGGATTTCAAGGCGGTCACCGATGATCTCTCCGGCGTGATGTATCGCTTCCCCTTCCGGGTGCCGCCCTACTACGCCCTGATCATCCGCTCCTTGGTCACCCTGGAGGGAATTGCTCTCAGCGTGGATCCCGAATTCAAGATCCTCGGTGCTGCCTATCCCTATTTCGCCCGGCGCCTGATGGAGGATCCCGATCCGTCACTGCGTCGCAGCCTGCGCGAGATGCTGTTCGACGGCGAGGAGTTCCGCTGGCAGCGCCTCGAGAATCTGATCAGCAGCGCCTCACTGCAGCAGCAGCTCGATCTCGACAGCCTGCTCGATCAGGTGCTCGATTTCCTGTTCTCCGCCAACGGCGGTCTGCTGCGTCGCCAGCTGGTGGAGGCGGTGGTGGAGCGGATGGATCAGCTCGCCTGGCGCACGACGCTGCGCCTCGGTCGGCGTCTGCCGCAGCAGCTGCTGCCACCGGGGCTGCGCCCCCAGAACCAGGTGCCGACGCTGCTCGATCAGGGCCCGCTGCTCGATCTCGAACCGGTGCGCCAGCTGGTGGCGATCCTGCGCTACCTGCCGGGCTTTGAACCGTCGCTGCTGTTGCGCCGCCTGCCGCGGGTGCTGAACGAACCGGAGCTGCGCCAGATGGGAGCCGACGTGGCCCGGGGCCTGGCCCGTCGCGGTGTGGTGCGCCTGCTGCGGGATGTGCTGGTGCCACCGGCGGTGCGCGGCTCCGTACCAGCCGCCTAGATTTCAGGCCACTGCTTCAGGCCGCAGCCAGGATCGGGAGCGATTCCCGGATCCGTTGAGCCACACCGCCCCCCGGCGCCGATCCACCGCCTTCCGGTGCGCGGATCGCAGCCACCCCGGGGTGGCGCCACCCCCGGGGATCTCCGCATCCGGCGCCATCTGTCTCTCCTCCTCCAGGGTCCGTTGCACACCACCACCCCGTCTCACGACCTCCAGGGCCCGTCTCTGCCGCTGGCAGTCCCACCTGCGGGACACCCGCCGCGCCGCTGTGGCCTCCGGCGCGGACCCGGTAGCCCCCTGCAGCGCCGCCTGGCCGCCGCCGCGCTCGGCCTGGCCCTCGGCCTCGCTGCTCCGGCCGCCACGGCGGCGGAATCGATCGTGTTCGTGAGCGGTGCCTTCCGGCGCTCGATCGCGGTGAGCGATCTGGCCCATCTGGCGGAAACGGGCCAGGCCACCGGCCTGCTGCAGGACGTGATGCGCTTCGGACGCCAGGATCCCCAGGCCGTCGCCAAGCTGCTCAACCAGTCGGTGAATCTGCCGGTGGTGCTGCTGAGCCGTCTGCTCAACACCCGCATCGGCGAGGTGCTGCTGCAGCGCCTGTCTCAGATCGTGTATCCACTCCGGGCCTCCGGCAGCAGCGTGCCGGCGCTGCGGGCCGCCGTGATCCTCGGCAGCACCGACAACACCGGCAAGGGGCTGACCGCGATCTCGTTCCTGCGGGCCTATCCGAGCCAGGAGCTGGCCGTGAGCCTGCCGGCGCTGCTGAGCCTGATGAGCAAATCGGGCTCGATCACCGATCTGGTGCGCTTCTTCTCCGAGTCGCCCCTCGATGGCCTGCGGGGCGATCAGCGTGAAGCACCGCCTGCTGCCACACCGCCTGCCGCCAGCGCCCCCGCCGCCACCCCCTGAAGCAGGGCTGCAGCGACCCGCAGCTGAGGTGCGGCGGCTCCCGGCCGGCATGGCCCTGCGGTGGCGCGGTGCCGCAACGTAGATTCGCCGCCAGCCCCGACCGGATCGATCGTGCCCCTGCTTCGAGCTCTGCAGCGCCTGGGCCACAGGCCCACGATGCAGGACTGGCCAGGGCTGATCGAGGCGTACCGCTCCTGGCTGCCGGTGAGCGACGCCACACCGGTGATCACCCTGCGCGAGGGAGCCACCCCCCTGATCCCGGCGCCGGTGATCAGCGAGCGGATCGGCCGTGGCGTCAAGGTGTTCCTCAAGTACGACGGCCTCAACCCCACCGGTTCCTTCAAGGACCGGGGGATGACGATGGCGATCTCCAAGGCGAAGGAGGCCGGTTCGGAGGCGGTGATCTGCGCCAGCACCGGCAACACCTCGGCCGCGGCCGCCGCCTATGCCCGCCGCGGCGGCATGCGGGCCTTCGTGCTGATCCCCGATGGCTACGTCGCCCAGGGCAAGCTGGCCCAGGCGCTGCTGTACGGCGCCGAGGTGATCGCGATCCAGGGCAACTTCGACCGGGCCCTGGCGATCGTGCAGGAGGTGGCGGAGCGCTACCCGATCACCCTGGTGAATTCGGTCAATCCCTTCCGGCTGCAGGGCCAGAAGACGGCGGCGTTCGAGGTGGTCGATGCCCTCGGTGAAGCACCCGACTGGCTGTGCATCCCCGTCGGCAATGCCGGCAACATCAGCGCCTACTGGATGGGCTTCAACGAGTACAAGGCGGCCGGCCGCAGCCGGCGGCTGCCGCGGATGATGGGCTTCCAGGCGGCCGGTTCAGCGCCGCTGGTGCTGGGCCACACGGTGGAGCAACCGGACACGATCGCCACCGCGATCCGGATCGGCAATCCGGTGAACCGCGACAACGCCCTGCGGGTGCGCGCCGAAAGCCAGGGCGATTTCACAGCGGTGAGCGATGCCGAGATCATCGACGCCTACAAGCTGCTCGGCAGCGGTGAAGGGGTGTTCTGCGAACCGGCCAGCGCCGCCTCGGTGGCCGGTCTGCTCCAGCGCTCCGCCGAAGTGCCGGCCGGCGCCACGGTGGTCTGCGTGCTCACCGGCAACGGCCTGAAGGATCCCACCACAGCGATCGAGAACAACGACTCCCGCTTCCACACCGGCCTGGCTCCCGACACCGATGTGGTGGCCAAGGTGATGGGCTTCTGAGCCCCGGCTCCATCCCCAGGCTCCGTTCCCAGGCGTCGTCACCACACACCGCAGCGGCTGCCTGGCCGCTGGCCCCTGCTGATCAGCCGGCGCAGAGGAGCCAGCGCTGATCGGGCTGCTGCCGGCCCAGGCCACGCCTGAGCCACCGCGCGCTTCGCGCCAGTCCTGGAACCGCGCCGAGCACGAACGCGGGACCAGCGCACCGTCGCGGCTGTGCGTGGCCCTGCGCCGCGGCGTTCGCCAGGCCTCCCCCAGCCGCCAGACGCGGCCCCGCAGCGGCTTGCGGCTGCAGACCGCTGCTAACCGCTGAGCGGCGGCACAAGGCACGACGCGCAGGCGGCAAGGCAGCTCTGTGGCGGCGATGCACGCACGCGGCAGCAGCGGCAGCGAGGACCGGGCAACAAGGGCCGGACGGATCGCCACGCCCCTGCAACCCGGCCAGCGGGGCGAAGGGAGCAGCAGGCGCGACCGGCAGGCCCTGCCACCGCCAGGCCAGCCATCCGGTCCCGCAGCCCGTTGCTGCAGCCGTGAAGGCCTGCAGCACAAGCCCCGGCTCCCCAGCCGAACCACACCGCCAGGGGCCCGCGGGCCTGCGGAAGAGCCGGGAAAAACCGGGGGTGAATGGCGGGAAATCAGGGGAAGACGGAAGCCCCTGGATCAGAGCGCTGTTTCCACAGATTGGGGAAAGAGTGGAAAACGGATCGTGCTCCCCGGATCGCCGATCTGTTTCCCCAGGCCTGAGGAGAGAAATGCCGCTCCATCACTGGGGTTGAGCGCTGGTTTTCCCGTTTTCCCCGTCTCCTACTACGACGGGTTTGGTTCTTTTTTTAAAATCTGCAGATCCGCAGACGTGAGGGGCAGTCGCGCGTTCGGGCCTGAATCGGTTCGCTCCATGGCCCTGGAGCCCGGATCGGTCCGGCCCGGGCGGTCTGCCGCCCGTTGCGCTTTGCGCAAGGCTGTGAAACGGTGGGCCGGCCCCATCTCTGCAGGCCGCCGACCCACCCATCGCCATGAAGCTGGTTTGCTCCCAGGCCGAACTCAGCGCCAGCCTTCAGCTGGTGAGCCGGGCCGTGAACTCCCGACCCACCCATCCGGTGCTGGCGAACGTGCTGCTCACCGCCGATGCGGCCACCGGTCGCCTCAGCCTCACGGGCTTTGATCTCAGCCTCGGCATCCAGACCAGCCTTCAGGCCGAGGTCGAGGAAAGCGGTGCGATCACCCTGCCGGCCAAGCTGTTCGGTGACATCGTCAGCCGTCTCGCCGACGACAGCCCGGTCACTCTCCACGGTGCGGAAAACGGTGAGGAAATGGAACTCACCTCCCGTTCCGGCTCGTATCAGATCCGCGGTCTCCCCGCGGAAGACTTCCCCGATCTGCCCCTGGTGCAGACCGGAACCCCGATCCGTCTCGATGCCGAATCGCTGGTGCGGGGCCTGCGGGCCACCGTCTTCGCCAGCAGCGGCGATGAATCCAAGCAGCTGCTCACCGGTGTGCATCTGCGCCTCGATCCGGCCGGGCTGGAATGCGCGGCCACCGATGGCCACCGCCTGGCGGTGCTGCGCCTGCCCAACGTCGCCGGCACGGGCGCCGGCCAGCCGGCCGATGGGGATGGCGAGGACGGCGGCGAGTCGCTCGATGCCGCCGCAGAGGAGGGCGGCGAAGCCTTCTCCGTCACCGTGCCGGCCCGCTCGCTGCGGGAGCTGGAACGTCTGCTCTCCAGCCGCCCCGGCGCCGAACCGCTCAGCCTGTTCTGCGATCGCGGCCAGGTGGTGGTGCTGCGCGCCGATCAGGTGCTCACCAGCCGCAGCCTCGAGGGCACCTACCCCAACTACCGCCAGCTGATCCCGGAGAGCTTCCAGCGCCGCATCGTGCTCGATCGCCGCGCCTTCATCGCCGCCCTGGAACGGGTGGCGGTGCTGGCCGATCCCCACAACAACGTGATCAAGATCAGCGCTGAACCGGAGCAGAACCGGGTGGTGATCCGCGCCGATGCCCAGGATCTCGGCCGCGGTTCCGAGTCGCTGGCGGCGATGGTGAGCGGCGAGGAGATCCAGATCGCCTTCAACGTGCGCTACCTGCTGGAGGGCATCAAGGCGATGGCCTGCGATCAGGTGGTGCTGCAGTGCAATGCCCCCACCACCCCGGCGGTGCTGGAGCCGGTGGATGATGCAACCGCCTTCACCTACCTGGTGATGCCGGTGCAGATCCGCAGCTGAGTCCGCCCCGGTCGTGTTGCGTCCCGAGCAGCTGTTGCTGAGCGATCTGCTGGCCCGCCGGGTGCGGGATGCCGAGGGGCTCGATCTGGGCGCTGGCGTGCTGGGTTGGATGCATCCGCCGGTGCATCGCCTGCTCGGCTGGGCCAGCCGCCCCTCGGCCCTGGCGCAGCGTCGCTGCATCTGGCGGCTCGATCAGCTCGAGGGCCTCGGCGATGGCGAGGTGTTCGTGCAGGGTGCCCCCGCCGAGACCGATGCCGCCACCCTGGAGCGCCTGCCCACCCTGCTGGGGGCGGTGCTGTACGGCGCCGGCGGCGTTCCCCTCGGCCGGCTGGTCGATGCGGCGTTCGACAGCCGCAGCGGTGCCATCCGCCACTACCTGGTGGCCCGCAGCGATCCGCGCCTGCCCGGCAGCAGCCGCTGGCGCCTGACGCCGGAACGGCTGCTTGATCAACGGTCCGGTGAGGTGTTCAGCGCCCTGGGCGGGCTGGAGGATCTGCCCCTGGCCCAGGCCAGCCTGCGCGAAACCCTGCGCCGCCGCTCCCGGCGCTGGCGCGAGCAGCTGGGGGAGGAGACCTCCCGCTGGCGGGAGCAGTGGCAGCACACCAGCGGCCGCCTGGAGGAGCGGCTCGAGGGCTGGCTGGAGGAGCCCCCCTGGCAGGAGCCGCCGCCGCGTCGCTCCTCCTCTGAGGCGGAGATCTGGCCCGAGCCGTCCTGGCCGCCCCACGATGCCGAGCCTGAGGCGAACTCCGCGGCGGCAGCCGGGCGGCGCCCCCTCTCCCGTCGCCGCCCCGGTGCAGCCGCGGACGACGGTGGCTTCGATGCTGCGATGGGCCCCGCACAAGCCTGGGGCGCGCCGGACGAGCAGCTGGATCCAGACGAGCGGGCTGATGCGGAACAGCGGCTGGATGGTGATGACTGGGGCGAGGCCGCCTGGCCGGACCCCTCCCCCAGGCGCTCTGGAGCGTCCTCCGGCCGGGAGATAGCCCCCCGGCGACCCGAGCCTCCCTCGGCGCCGCCGGGGGGAAGCGGGCCCGGAGACGACGACCCCTGGGTCTGATACTGGATCGATCTGCTCCGCTGGCCGGTGGTGTCCTCCCCTTCCTCCTCGTCTCCGGCCGCGGCGTCTGGGGCGTCGGCGTCTGCGACGCCCGGGTTGCCGGAGGTGGACTACCCGGTGGCGGAGGCCCTGAAGAAGGAAGGGCTCTCCCAGGCCGACTACGACGAGATCTGCCGCCGCCTCGGCCGGGCGCCCAACCGGGCCGAGCTGGGCATGTTCGGCGTGATGTGGTCGGAGCACTGCTGCTACCGCAATTCGCGGCCGCTGCTCAGCCAGTTCCCCACCAGCGGCCCCCGCATCCTGGTGGGCCCCGGTGAGAACGCCGGCGTGGTGGATCTGGGCGAGGGCCAGCGGCTGGCCTTCAAGATCGAGAGCCACAACCACCCCTCGGCGGTGGAGCCGTTCCAGGGGGCCGCCACCGGTGTGGGCGGCATCCTGCGCGACATCTTCACGATGGGGGCGCGGCCGATTGCCCTGCTCAATGCCCTGCGCTTCGGGCCTCTGGAAGAGGAGCGCAACGTGGGGCTGATGGAGGGGGTGGTGGCCGGCATCGCCCATTACGGCAACTGCGTCGGCGTGCCCACCGTGGGCGGTGAGGTGGCCTTTGATGCCAGCTATTCCGGCAACCCGCTGGTCAATGCCATGGCCCTGGGGCTGATGGAGACCGAGCAGATCGTCTGCTCCGGCGCCGAAGGCGTGGGCTATCCGGTGCTCTATGTGGGCAGCACCACCGGCCGCGATGGCATGGGTGGCGCCAGCTTCGCCAGCGCCGAACTCACCGAGGCGTCTCTGGATGATCGCCCTGCCGTGCAGGTGGGGGATCCCTTCCTGGAGAAGGGCCTGATCGAGGCCTGTCTGGAGGCCTTCCAGAGCGGTGATGTGGTGGCCGCCCAGGACATGGGCGCCGCCGGCCTCACCTGCAGCTGCTCCGAGATGGCCGCCAAGGGTGGCCTGGGCATCGAGCTCGATCTCGACCGCGTGCCGGCCCGCGAGACGGGGATGAGCGCCTACGAGTTCCTGCTGAGCGAATCGCAGGAGCGGATGCTGTTCGTGGTCAAGCCCGGCCGCGAACAGGCCCTGATGGACCGCTTCACCCGCTGGGGGCTGCAGGCGGCGGTGGTGGGCCGGGTGCTGCAGGAGAACGTGGTGCGGGTGCTGCAGCACGGCGCGGTGGCGGCGGAGGTGCCCGCCAGCGCCCTGGCCGATGACACGCCGATCAATCACCACGAGCTGCTGGCGGAACCGCCCGCCGCGATTCAGGCGCAGTGGCGCTGGCGCGAGGCGGATCTGCCGGCTGCCGATGCGGCCGGAATCGCCCTGCCGGAAGGCACCGTGCCCTGGGGGGAGGTGCTGCTGCGCCTGCTCGATGACCCCACGATCGCCTCCAAGCGCTGGGTGTACCGCCAGTACGACCACCAGGTGCAGGCCAACACGGTGGTGCCCCCCGGCGGCGCCGATGCGGCGGTGGTGCGCCTGCGGCCCCAGCAGGGCGAAGGATCCCTGGCGGCGGCCAGCCGCGGCGTGGCGGCGGTGGTCGATTGCCCCAACCGCTGGGTGGCGCTCGATCCGGAGCGCGGCGGCAGGGCAGCGGTGGCCGAGGCGGCCCGCAATCTCAGCTGCGTCGGTGCCGAACCCCTGGCCGTCACCGACAACCTCAACTTCCCCTCGCCGGATACAGCCACCGGCTACTGGCAGCTGGCGATGGCCTGCCGCGGCCTGTCGAGCGCCTGCGAGGCCCTGGCCACACCGGTCACCGGCGGCAATGTCTCCCTCTACAACGAGACCCGCCTGCCCGATGGCACGATGCAGCCGATCCATCCCACCCCGGTGGTGGGCATGGTGGGCCTGGTGCATGACCTGGCGCAGCTCACCGGTCTGGCCTGGCGGGAGCCCGGCGATGCGATCTGGCTGCTGGGGGTGCCGCTGGAGGCGGGCGACACGGGCGCCGATCCGCGCCTCAGCCTGGCCGGCAGCAGCTATCTGGAGCGGGTTCACGGAGCCGTCACGGGGCGTCCGCCCGAGATCGATCTGGCGCTGGAGGGCGCGGTGCAGGGGTTCCTGCGCCAGGCGATCACCAGTGGCCTGGTGCGCTCCGCCCACGACCTCAGCGACGGCGGTCTGTTGGTGGCGGCAGCGGAGGCCTGCATCGCCGCCGATCTGGGGGCCCACCTGGAGATACCGGCCGGTGGTGTTCGCCTCGATCGCCTGCTGTTCGCCGAAGGGGGTGCCCGCATCCTGGTGAGCGTCGCTGCGGCCGATACCGCGACCTGGCAGGAGCGGCTCGATCAGGCCGATGCCGCGGCCCCCGGCTCCGTGCCGGCCCAGTGCCTCGGGGTGGTGGCTGCCGGCCGTGAGCTGCTGGTCGCTCAGGCCGGCACCTCGCTGCTGCAGCTGCCGATTGCGGCGCTGCGAACGGCGTACGAGCAGGCGATCCCGCGGCGCATGGGTGTGGATCTGCCCCCGACGGCGTGATCAGCGATACCGTCGGGCTGTGAGGCACAATGCTGAAGTGAATCTGAAGGTGGGACCTGTCGTGACTGACATGCACCATGGCTCCCACCCCTCCCCGGTTTCGGGGCCCTCCCCGCAGCTCCCCGCTGACGACCGCCCCGACAAGCCGGAGGAGGCCTGCGGCGTTTTTGCGGTGCTCGCTGATGGCCAGGCCGCGGCCAATCTCACCTATTTCGGCCTCTACGCCCTGCAGCACCGCGGCCAGGAGTCGGCCGGCATCGCCGTCTTCGAAGGCGAGCAGGTGCGGCTGCACAAGGACATGGGCCTGGTCAGCCAGGTGTTCGATCAGGACATCCTCGAGCGC
>JBJTQH010000141.1:0-2409 GCA_046075505.1 Cyanobium sp.
GTGGTGAAAAGCAAAAGCGCTGACGCGCCATCGCAACGACGTGCAGCAGGATTGCGGCGCAGGCCTCTCGCAGCGCAGGCTGTGGCGGCGCAAACCTGCTTCGGCGCAAAGCCGTTACGGCGCGGGGCTGTTATGGCGTCAAGCCGTTAAGGCGCAAGGCTGTCGCGAAGCAAAGCTGTTGCCGCACAGGGCTGTTGCGGAACAGGGCTGTTGCTGCGCAATGGCCATTGCCGCGCAAGGCTGTTGCTGGGGATCGGCTGTTGCTGCGCAGTTGCTGTCGCAGCCCCAGGGTGCGACGTCGCAGAGCCGGTAGCCCGCTCGCCCGAGGCCAACGCCGGAACGCCGGTTGGTCGGGCTGATCGCCTGGCTCTGACTATGACTATGGCTCTGCCGCGAAGGGCGGCGCGGCTCAGTCTTCCCAGTCTTCTTCCGGCTGCTCGTCGGCCTGGTTGTAATCCTCCTTCTCGCCCATCAGCGCCGACAGCTCCTCCTCTTCCACCGTGCTCACATCGGTGCCGGCACTCTCCTCATCCGCCACCAAACGGCCGCTGGCCTCCAGCAGGGTGAGCAGATCGGGCTCATCCCGCAGCGGCAGCACCGGGGCCGGTTCGCGGCGCCCGTAGCGGGTGAGGGAGGGATTGATCGTATCGAGGATGCTCATCGGGCCGCCCGGGCTCACGCAAGGCAATCGACCATCTTAGCCCTCAGGCGCTCCCCTGACGTCCGGCCGCCGCAGCTCTTTGCAGCAGGCTGCGGCCCAACGATCCTGCAGCAGGCTGCCACCGCCGATCCCCGATCCAGCGCCGGCGTCGGTCGCCTGCCGGGCAACGCCGGGCAACCGCCCCCCTCAGAGCCTCCCCTGCCCCTGCCCACCATGAACCACCCGTCAGCCACCCACCACTCTGGCGCCGGCGCGTCCCGCTCCCGCTCGGTGCTGCGGCTCTGGAGCCTGGCTCTCGCCCTCAGCGCCGCCCTGGCCGCCGCCGGGCGGCACTGGCCCCAGCCCCTGGCGATCCGCACCGACCTGGTCTGGGCCCTGGTGCTGATCCCGCCGCTGCTGATGGCCCTGCTGCTGCTCCGGAACTGGCGCCTGCCGGCTCAGGGAGACGAGGGCCAGGGCAGCCCGGTCACGGCCGCGGCCCCATCGCGGGGGCGTCACCCCCAGGGGAGAGAATCGGAGCCGTCCGATTCAGACAGGGAGAGCGGTTGATGGGGTCCTCGGCGCAGGCGGGCGGATCGGAACGGCCGGCGGAGAGTCCGGCACGGGCCCGCAGGGTCGTGCTCGCCTATTCCGGCGGTGTCGACACCAGCGTCTGCATTCCTTATCTCAGACAGGAATGGGGTGTGGAGGAGGTGATCACCTTCGCTGCCGATCTCGGCCAGGGGGATGAACTGGAGCCGATCCGCCGCAAGGCGCTCGAGTCCGGCGCCAGCCAATCGATCGTGGGCGATCTGATCGAGCCGTTCATCACCGAGTTCGCCTTCCCTGCCATCCGCGCCAATGCCCTCTACGAAGGGCGCTATCCCCTCTCCACCGCCCTGGCCCGGCCGTTGATCGCGCGGCGCCTGGTGGAGATCGCCCGCGAGGTGGGCGCCGACGCCGTGGCCCATGGCTGCACCGGCAAGGGCAACGATCAGGTGCGTTTCGATGTGGCGATCGCCTCCCTGGCCCCGGAGCTGAAGGTGCTGGCACCGGCCCGGGAATGGGGCATGAGCCGCGAGGAGACGATCGCCTACGGCGAGCGCTGCGGCATCCCGGCACCGGTGAGCAAGCGCTCCCCCTATTCGATCGATCTCAACCTGCTCGGCCGTTCGATCGAAGCCGGTTCACTCGAAGACCCCAATGTGGAGCCCCCCGAGGAGGTGTACGCCCTCACCTGCTCGATCGAGGCAGCGCCGGCCACGGCAGAAACGGTGGAGATCGGCTTTGAGCAGGGCAATCCGGTCAGCCTGGATGGCGAGCGGCTCGATCCGGTGAGCCTGATCCGCCGCGCCAACGCCCTGGCGGGCCGGCACGGCTTCGGGCGGCTCGACATGGTGGAGAACCGCGTGGTGGGCATCAAGAGCCGCGAGATCTATGAAACCCCCGGCCTGCTGCTGCTGATCAAGGCCCACCAGGAGCTCGAGAGCCTCACCCTGGCCGCCGACGTGATGCGCACCAAGCGCCAGCTGGAAACCCAGTGGGCCGATCTGGTGTATCAGGGCCTGTGGTTCGGACCGCTGAAACAGGCCCTGGACGCGTTCATCGACACCACCCAGGCCTGCGTCAACGGCAGTGTGCGGCTGCGGCTGCACAGAGGCACCGCGACCGTGGTGGGCCGCAGCAGCACGGCCGACAGCCTCTACATCCCCGATATGGCCACCTACGGCACCGAGGATCGCTTCGATCACCGGGCGGCCGAGGGCTTC
>JBJTQH010000142.1:0-11273 GCA_046075505.1 Cyanobium sp.
ACCTGAGTGCTGAAGAACGTACATTGAGGAGCCTGAGGATTCTTCTAAGCCCTAAACGGCTGATTGCGTTCCATCCTAACCCGAGACAGCCGCTGGAATCAACTGCACCGCAGCGGATCTGGGTTGCTCAGCAGGCCCTACATAAGCGACTGGCATATCCGAGACAAATCTTATATTCTTGGTTATTAGGTTAATAACTTCTCGAGGGTCATTATTAGACTCCGCGTCAAAAGCTCTTTTCAGGCAATCTCTTGCAAGCCGGTCTTTGGCACCAGGATGACCGCGATTCAAGGCTGCTTCCCAGTCCTGGCGAGCGCGATCCAGATCTCCCATCGCGTAGCGAAACTCCCCCCTCATCGCCATCAGATCGGCATTCTCAGGCTCAAGCCAGAGGGCTGCAGAGCAGTCGTCCACAGCCATGGGCAGATTTCCTATCCTTGCAAACGATTCAGAGCGCAGGCGATAGAGTTCAGCATGGCTGTCATCAATCTCAAGCGCTGTTGTGAACAGAGCGATCGCCAGTTGATGATCGCCCCTGCGGCGTGCTGCTATGCCGCGATCACGGAGATTCCGGACCTCCGATTGGTGTTGCCGCGCCAGCCATGTTCTGGCTTCAGGGTGTCCCTGCTGGCTGGCCTCCAGCCAATCCTGTTTCGCTTCCTCAAGCCGCCCCTGGGCTGCGTGGGCCTTGCCGCGCTGGGCGAGCGCCTCGAGATGGCCGGGCTGGAGCTTCAGAACGGCGTTGCAATCTGTAATCGCGGCATCGAAGTTCCCGGCCATCGCATAGACACTGGCCCTCTGCAGATAGATCGGTGCATGGCCACCCTCCAGCCGCAGGGCCTGGCTGAATAGATCGATCGCCCGTTGATGCTCACCCCGTTGGCTGGCCTTGAGGCCCTGTGCCCGGAGACGGCGCACATCGGTATCTGGGCTGCTGGAGCCAGACGAGTCGCTGCCACCCGTGGGCGGTGTTGCCGGAGGTGCAGGGTCTTCTGGAGTGGCTGGATCGTTCGGCGGGTTGCTGTTGTGCCGCTCTGAAGGGGGCGGCTGTGATGGGGTTGGCTGCGAAGGGGGTGGATCCTGATCATCAGGCACGGCATCGGAGCCAGGGCTGTTCGGCAGCTGCAGCAGTCCTTCCAGAAAGGCGCCAGCTCGCGCCAGGCTGTCCTGATTGCACCAGCTGGCCAGATCCTGCAGCCAGGCCTGGCGGCGCAGCTCGCGCATGGCGGCACTCGGTTCGCGGCGCGCAGCCTCAAACCCCGGTTGCTCGACCAGATGACGCAGGGCTGGCCACAACGTCAGTTCCTCTTCAAGCACATCCCGCAGCATGGCCAGCCGCTGCGAAAGTATGGACGCCTCCAGGCCGGCCAGCGCCTGGGCATAGCGCTCCCCCCGCCGGCGATCGCTACCCTCGGCCGGCGCGGCCTTCGAGCCCATGCCTTCCGCCTGCCGTGGCTGATTCAGTGACGGGTCCGCCATCCCTTCTCCATCGCGATGGCCTTCTTGGTGGCCGTGGCATCGGCGCAGCCAGACGGGCTGCCCACGGCTGGCCGGCTACCCACGTCTATCCGAGCATGAGAGGACGCGGGATCAGCCACCGATCGCGAGATCACGGATGGACGAATCCAACTGTACCGTCCCGGCAATAGTGGCACTGCTCATAACCTTGCGCCCTCAGACGAATCCTCAGCCGGTAGCAATACGGACTCCCAGGCGGCAAGCTCGGCTGCAGGCAAGGGTTCCAGCAGGCTGTCAGGCTGGCTGAGGGGCCCGTAGTGGCGAAGCCGACCTGGGATACGCCGCGGTCGGGGTGGCTCGAGGGGCATCAGTCGGGCCCAGGGTTGACCGGCCTTGGCCAGCACAATCGTTTCGCCGGCATGGGCATCATCGATCAGGCGCGACAGATGGGTCTTCGCTTGATGCACGTTCACGATTCGTGGAGAAGTCGCGATTTGTGCAACACCACCCGTCGGCGGCTCACAGCGGGGATCGGCAGCCGAGCCCTCGATCCCAGAGGCATCCCTACCGTGAGCAGCGAGCTTGATCTATAGCTTAGTCGTGGACTAAGCCGGCTGCAGGGGTTGAGCGAGCCTGAGCCTGTCCAGGGATCTTCAGGGGGGCACTGGCGAGGGAA
This sequence comes from Cyanobium sp., assembly GCA_046075505.1. Classification (GTDB taxonomy): domain Bacteria; phylum Cyanobacteriota; class Cyanobacteriia; order PCC-6307; family Cyanobiaceae; genus Cyanobium. The sequence goes on from JBJTQH010000142.1 coordinate 2,135, forward strand.
TCGCCCCTACCCCCCACCGAGCGGATGCCCCTGCCAGGCGGAGGTCGCCGCGGCGATCGCCGCTTCCGGGCCCACCAGGCTGAGGCTGGGGGCCGGCAGCCAGCGGCGGGCGGCGGCCTGCAGGTCGGCCGGGGTGAGCTGTTCGGCCCGTTGCAGGCAGGTCTCGAAATGATCCTCCGGCAGGCCGTGGCTGAGCAGCAGCGCCTGGCGTTCGGCGATCTGGGAGCAGGTCTGGCGGGCCATCGCATCAAGGCCGCGGCCCTTGGCCAGGGCCAGCGCCAGCGCCTCGGCAGGCAGCGGTTCCTCCAGCAGGCGCTGCCATTCCTCCAGCAGGGCTGTGGTGGCCTCGGCTGCCCGTTCGGCCGAGGTGGACAGATGCAGCACGAACGGAGCCGCGCCGCAGCGGGCCGGCAGGTGCACCCCTACGTCGTAGGCCAGGCCCCACTCCTCCCGCATGGTCAGGAACAGGCGGCTGGACATCCCCACCCCCAGATGGGTCTGCAACAGGCGCAGAGCGGTGGTATCGGGATGGCCCAGCGGTGTGCTGGCGCAGCCCAGCATCAGCACCAGCTGCTCGGTGTCCTCGGCCAGCGCCGCCAGGGAGCCGCGGCCCGGAGCCTGCGGCGACGAGAGGGGAGAGTTCGTAGGAGGCTGGCTCTCGAGATCCATAGGCTGGGAGAGCGGGGTGGGCTGGGGAAGCCTGGTCGGCCAGGGCCTTCCCTCCAGCGCTGCCTCCAGCAGCCCCTCCACCCCGTCGGGGATGCGGCCGCACAGCACCAGCACCGCCCCCTGCCGGCCCAGATCGGCCACCAGGGGCCGCAGGGCCTCGGCTCCGATCGCCGCCAGCTCCTCCTCCACCCCGAGCGGGTCATGGCCATAGGGCCCTGCGCCATAGAGCTGATGGCGCAGCTGATCGTGGGCCAGCTGGAAGGGATCCTCCCGTTGCCGCTGCAGGGTCTGCAGATTGAGCTGCCGCTCCAGTTCCAGTTGATCCGGCTCCAGCCGTGGCCGTCGCACCATCGTCAACAGCAGCGGCAGCAGGGCCTCGCTGTCTTCGGCGGCGCATTTCAGCGCCAGCACCAGGCTGTCTTCGCCGGCCTCCACCCGCAGGCCGGCGCCGGCTCCCTCCACCAGATCCGCCAGCGCCTCGGCATCGAGGTCACCGCAACCGCGGCTCATCACACCGGCCAGCAGCTGATGGGCGCCGCGCCGACCGATGGGATCGGCGGCACTGCCGCCTCGGATCGCCAGCCGGCAGGAAAGCAGGCCCGGTCCAGGCCGCTGCAGCATCCGCAGCGGCAATCCACCGCTGAGCACCCCCACCTCGCTGGGCTGGGCCGGTTGTGCGGGCTGTGGCATGGCTGCGGGTTGGCTCACCATTGAGGGTTGGCTCTCGACTGGCTCTTCGCTCACGCCTGTCTCCTCGATCGTGGGGCTGTAGCTGTCGTGGAATGAGGGCTCATGCCGGCACCGCCTCGAGCACGAAGGCGCGGGCGGGATCGAGCAGCGGCAGGGCCTGATCGCGCAGCCGCTGCGGAGTCCAGTGCTGCAGCAGCTCCAGCGGTCGCACCAGCGGCTGGCGGCGTCCCCACAGGGTGCTGTTGCCGATCAGGCCCGCCAACGCCCCGGCTGATTCCAGCCCGAAGCGATAGGCGTTGGTGATCAGCCGCTCCAGTCGGTGCCACTCGACTGCGCCGATTTCCGCTTCCATCAATTCCTGCCATACAGCGGCGATGGCGGCGCGCACCTCGGGCAGATCCTCCGGTTCGCACACCGCCTCCAGCAGGGCCAGGCTGCCCCGTTCCATCGCATGCAGATCGAGATCGACGCTCTCGACGATGCGCAGCCGTTCGCGCAGGCGATCCACCAGACGGCTGCGGCGGCCCTCGGCCAGCAGGCTGGTGGCCAGATCGGCCCCCACCACAGCGTCGAGATCATCGGCGGCGGGTTGCCACCAGGCCATCAGCAGCCGGGCGGACTCCAGCCGCGGCAGGGCCAGCCGTTCCTCGCCCGCCACCACCTGCAGATCCCGCGGCGTGGCGGCGGCGGTGGTTGCGGCGGCCAGGCCCGCCAGGGGGCCATCGGCGAGCCGCTGCAGCACGCTGCCGTCCCCCAGGGCACCGCTGAGGGCGAGCACACAGCGATCGCTGCTGTAGAGGCGTTGGTGGAAGGCCGCCATGCGGGCGGGATCGTGGCCAAGCAGGGCCTGCCGTTGGCCCAGGATCGGGCGGCCGTAGGCATGGTGCGGGCAGGCGCGGGCCAGCAGCCGCTGCAGGGCCACATCTTCCGGCTGGTCTTCGCTCTGGGCCAGTTCCTCCAGCACCACCTGGCGCTCCATGGCGAAGGCTTCCGCCTCCAGGCGCGGATGCAGCACCAGATCGAGCAGCAGATCGAGCGCCTCGCCGGCCGCCTCAGGCGGGATCAGCACGTGATAGTGCACATCATCAAAACCGGTGGCGGCGTTGCTGCTGCCGCCGAGGGCCTCGATGCGGCGATCGAATTCGCCGGCCGCCAGGGTGTGGCTGCCCTTGAACACCATGTGTTCCAGGAAATGGGCCAGGCCGCTCTCGTGCGCCTGCTCGGAGGCGCTGCCGGCGCGGCACCAGAAGTCGAGGCAGACCAGGGGGGCTTCCGGCTGGTGAAGGCTCACCACCTCGGCACCGTTGGCCAGACGGTGGTGGTGCGGTTCCTCCAGGCCGGGCAGCAGCGGTGCGTGACGCGCGTCGATCTGGCTCACAGATGCATGGCAGGATCGCCATTCTGCTGGCTGCAGGGCGCGATGACCCAGGTTTCTCCCACGGCTGTCCCGGTCGATGGCGGCATCCATCCGCTCGTCGATGCCCTGGCTGAGCGCATCCGCCAGTGCCGCGCCGCCATGGCGGGTCTGGAACCGCTGGCGGTCGGCGCTGATCTTGAGGCGATCAGCGGCAGCCTCGATGGCGATGCCCTGTTCATCCGCAATGAGGTGCATCGCTGCCGCGGCCTGCGCAAGCTGCACCTGGAGACGGCCCGGCTCGGTGCCGGCCTGCAGATCCTGCACTGCGTGTTCTTCCCCGATCCCCGCTACGACCTGCCGGTGTTCGGAGCCGACATCGTCGCCGGTCGGGGCGGGGTGTCGGCGGCGATCGTTGATCTCTCGCCAGTGGGCCAGGAGCTGCCGCAGGCGATCCAGCAGGGCCTGCGCCAGCTGCCGCGGCCGGCCTTCTCGCAGGTGCGCGAGCTGCCGCCCTGGGGCTCGATCTTCTCGCCGGAGGTGCTGTTCGTGCGCCCGGTCGATGCCACCGAGGAGCAGGGATTCATCGAAATGGTGGCCGGCTTCCTGCAGGTGCTCAGCCGCGCCGCCGCCGCTGGCGAACCTCAGGCCAGCGACCACCCGGCTACGGTGCAGCGATGGGAGGGGCAGCTCCGCTATTGCAAGCAACAGAAACAGAACGACAAGACCCGCCGGGTGCTGGAGAAGGCCTTCGATCCCCAGTGGGCGGATCGGTACATCGAGGAGCTGCTGTTCGACGACCCGCCGCGCCCCTGCTGATCGCCCTGGGGCTGCTGGTGCTGGCGGGCGGATCCGTGGCGTTCTGGCGTCTGCGCAGCACCCCGGCACGGCCGCCCCAGCCGCGGGCAGCCGCCCGGGCGCAGGCTCCGGAGGCGGTGGCCGCCCTCGGCAACCTGGTGCCGGCCGGCGATGTGCGCCTGCTGGCGGCCCCGATGACCGGCCCCGGCGGCAGCCCCCGCATCAGTGAACTGAAGGTGGTGGAAGGCGATCGGGTGGAGGCCGGCGCCCTGCTGGCCCGCTTCGACAACGGGCCGTCGCAGCGGGCGGAACGGGATCTGCTGCGCACCCGTATCACCAACCTGATGCGTCGCTACCGCATCGAAGCCCGCGAACTGCAGCGCTACCGCTCGCTCGGCTCCGCCGGTGCGGTGGCGGCCGATGAACTCGATCGGCGCGAACAGGATCTGCTCACCCTGCACGGCGAGCTGCAGGAGGCCCGCGCTGAGCTGGTGCGGGTTCAGGCGGATCTCGATCTCACGGAACTGCGGGCCCCGCTGCGCGGCACCGTGCTCAAGATCCACACCCGGGTGGGCGAGCGGCCCGGTGATCGCGGCATCCTCGAGCTGGGTGCCAGCGATCGGATGGAGGCGCTGCTGGAGGTGTACGAGAGCGACATCAACCGGGTGCGGCCCGGCCAGGCGGTGAACCTCCGCAGTGAAAACGGTGGTTTCAGCGGCAGCCTGCAGGGGGTGGTGAGCCGCATCAACCCGCAGGTGCGCCAGCGCCAGGTGCTGTCCACCGATCCCACCGGCGATGCCGATGCCCGGGTTGTCGAGGTGCGGGTGCGGCTGGAAGGCGACGATGCCCAGCGGGTGAACCGGCTGGCTGGCCTGAAGGTGATCGGGCGCTTCCAGCCGTGAGCGTGCAGCGATGACGGCTTTCTGGCGGGGACGGCGGATTCCCCTGGCCTGGCTGCTGCTCACCCGTCAACCGGCGCGTCTGGCGGTGGCTCTGGCCGGCATCTGCTTCGCCGGCATCCTGATGTTCATGCAGCTCGGCTTCCGCGACGGATTGTTCGATGCCAGCATCACGATTCATCGCCAGTTCGATGCCGATCTGGTGTTGATCAGCCCGCGCACGATGAGCTCGATCGCGATGGCGGGCTTCCCGCAGCGGCGGCTGGTGCAGAGCCTGGCCGATCCGGAGGTGGAGGGGATTACGCCGGTGCACTGGAACCTGCTGCTCTGGCGCAATCCCAGCACCCGGATCACCCGCTCGATCCTCACCCTGGGTTTCGAGCCCGGCGATCCGCTGTTCACCGATCCCCAGCTGGCCGCAAAGGCCCGTTTTCTCACCCAGCTCGGGCGGGTGCTGTTCGATGACCAGTCGCGGCCGGAATACGGGCCGGTGGCCGAGTGGTATCGCGCCGGCCGCACGGTGGAAACCGAGGTGGTAGGTAAGCGGGTGCGGGTGGCGGGGCTGGTGTCGCTGGGGCCTTCCTTCGGCGCCGACGGCAACATGCTTACCAGCCGCGAAACCTTCCTGGAACTGCTGCCCAGCACCCCACCCGGCAGCATTGAGGTGGGGTTGATCCGGCTGCGGCAGGGCGCTGATCCGCAGGCGGTGATCGCCCGGCTGCGACAGCTGCTGCCGGCCGATGTGCGCATCCTCACTAAGCGCGGCTTCGAGGAGTTCGAGAAGGAGTACTGGCGCAGCAGCACCTCGATCGGCTTCATCTTTACCCTCGGTGCGGCGATGGGCTTTGTGGTGGGCTGTGTGATCGTGTATCAGGTGCTCTATTCCGATGTCAGTGATCACCTGCCCGAATACGCCACCTTGATGGCGATGGGTTATCCGCTGCGCTCGCTGCTGGCTGTGGTGGTGCGCGAGGGTCTGCTGCTGGCGCTGTTCGGCTTCCTGCCGGCCTGGCTGGCGGGCCAGGGGCTCTATGCCCTGGTGCGCTCCGGCACCCGCCTGCCGGTGTACATGGAATCGGGGCGTTCGCTGTTGGTGTTCATGATGATCTTCACGATGTGCATGGCTTCAGCGGGGCTGGCGATGCGCAAGCTGGCCGATGCCGATCCGGCCGAGATCTTCTGACCTGTCTTCGTCAGTTCAACGTCGCCGGTTCTGCTTCACAGGCTCGTCTTCGCGGCATCCCGCCACTCTCTGCATGGTCTCCTCCCAGATCCCCAGCCCCAGCGCTCCGGAAGCCGAAGCGATCGCGGCGGTGCGGATTCGCGGCCTCGATCACTGGTATGGCCGCGGCGGCATGCGCCGCCAGGTGCTGCAGGGGGTGGATCTCACCCTGCGCCCCGGTGAGGTGGTGCTGCTCACCGGCCCTTCCGGCTGCGGCAAGACGACCCTGCTCACCCTGGTGGGCGCCCTGCGTCAGGTGATGGGAGGCTCGCTGCAGGTGCTCGGCCAGGAGCTGTCCGGCTCCAGCCGCGGCGCCCGCCAGCAGCTGCGGCGCTCGATCGGGATGATCTTCCAGGGCCACAACCTGCTGCGCTGCCTCAGCGCCGAGCAGAACGTGCAGATGGGCTCCGATCTGCTGGCGGGCCTGAGCTACCGCGCCAGACGCGATCGGGCCCGTGAATGGCTGCGGGCCGTGGGGCTGGGGGATCAGCTGCATCAGCTGCCCCACGATCTCTCCGGTGGCCAGAAGCAACGGGTGGCGATCGCCCGCGCCCTGGCGGCTGAACCGCGGCTGCTGCTGGCCGATGAACCCACCGCCGCCCTCGACAGCCGCACCGGTCGCGAGGTGGTGGATCTGCTGCAGGGGCTGGCCCGCAGCCAGGGCTGCGGCGTGCTGATGGTCACCCACGACCCCCGCATCCTCGACATCGCCGATCGGGTGGTGCGCATGGAGGATGGCCAGCTGGTGGAGACCGGCTGACCTCTCGCCCACTGCCCTCTCGCCCACTGCCCCCTCGCCAGCTGTCCCCCTCGCCAGCTGCCCCCCTCGCCAGCTGCCCCCCTGCACGCCCGGGCCGCTGAACGCCGGTCTCCACCGGAGGCTCGCCGCGCCTGCCGATGGCCGGCGGCAGAGCAGAGCACGGCAGCACAGAAGGGCACGGCGGCAGCGATGGCCGACCGCGGGCCCGAGGCGGCCACTGCCATTGAGTAGGGTGGATGTTTGACCGTCCAACACTCCAGCCCGTATGGCCAAACGCAGGAACCTGAAGAAAGAGAAGCAGGAGCGCAACCGCGCCTACGCCCGCAAGTTCAAGAAGCGCAAGCTGCGCAACGACGGCCGCGGTGAAGGGGCCGGCAACGGCGTCACCGGCACGGCCAACAACGGCGGCGCCGCCGACTGAGCGGCAGGCCAGCCCTGACGGGCCATCCCAACCTGCCCGGGGACTCCGCCGAGGGTTCCCGTTGCACCGGGGATCCGCAACGGGTCCCCTCTTTTTATGGCTGCCATGCATCCTGGGAACACGGCCGCACCGCGGCCCGGTGGCACAGCTGCATCAAAGCCTGGGAGCACGGCAGCCTGACGGCATAGCCGCATCGCGGCCGGGAGACACGCCGCATCGCGGCCGGGAGACTCAGCAGAACGGCAGCCTGGTTGCACAGCCGCATCGCGGCCTGGGGGTCAGTCTCATCGCGGCCTGGGGTTCAGCCGCATCGCGGCCGGAGTCTCTTAGGTTGCCTCTGCCGATTCCTGTTCTGCACGCTTCCTGTGCGGGATCGCCCGGCGGCAGGACCCTCCCCCATGTTCCTCAGCGTCGTCATCCCCACCTACAACCGGTTGCCGATCCTGCGCCAGTGCCTCAGTGCCCTGGAGCAGCAGCGGATCGAGGCGCCGCTGCAGGGCTATGAGGTGGTGCTGGTCGATGACGGCTCCACCGACGACACCGTCCACTGGCTGGATGCCCACGCCACCGCCTTCCCCCATGTGCGGCTGATCCGGCAGGACCACGGCGGCCCGGCGGAGGGGCGCAACCGCGGCGTCGATCAGGCCCGCGGTGATGTGATCGTGTTCATCGACAGCGATCTGGTGGTCACCCCCAGCTTCCTGCTCTGCCATGCCCGGGCACTGGAGCGGCAGTGGCGCCGCCAGGGGGATCGCCTCTGCTTCACTTATGGAGCGGTGATCAACACCGCCAATTTCGAGAATCCCACCTCGGAGCCCCACAAGCCCACCGATCTGTCCTGGGCCTATTTCGCCACTGGCAATGTGGCGATCGATCGGGATGTGCTCGAGCGCGCCGGCCTGTTCGACACCGCCTTCCGGCTCTATGGCTGGGAGGATCTGGAACTGGGCGAACGGCTGCGGCGGCTGGGGGTGCGGCTGGTGCGCTGCCCGGAGGCGGTGGGCTACCACTGGCATCCCGCCCTGTCGCTGGAGCAGATTCCCGACCTGGTGCGGGTGGAGCGGGAACGGGCCCGGATGGGACTGGTGTTCTACCGCAAGCATCCCACCTGGCGGGTGCGGTTGATCATTCAGTACACCTGGCTGCATCGCCTGCTCTGGGAGCTGCTCACCCTGGGCGGCCTGCTCAATGAGCGCAGCCTGCGGCCGCTGCTGGCCTGGCTGATCCGCCGCGGCCAGGCCCGTCTGGCGATGGAGCTGCTGCGGCTGCCCCTGAACAATCTCGGGGTGCGGGCCCTGTTCGCCGAGGCCCGCCGCGCGCCCCTGCAGGGGTCAGGGGCGGTTTGATAGGTTGAGGCGTCCCCCATTCCGCACACCTGCGTGTTTCGGGTGACCCGGCCGGAAGCCGTTCCCCGCAGCCTCGCTGCGGGGCTTGTCGTGTCAACCCCTTGGCGGTTGCCCACGCACCGATCGCCCCCGGGCCATCGGCGATGCCACCGTCTCAGGGCGGGGCGCGAACGGCCTCTGAATCCGAGCAGCCGGGCCTCGGCCCTTGCTCTGTGTCCGGGTCCCTGGCAGGTGGAGGCAAACCCGAAACCCCTCAACTGAACATGGCTGTTGTCACCCTCGCCGAAATGATGGAGGCGGGTGCCCACTTCGGGCATCAGACTCGCCGCTGGAATCCCAAGATGTCGCGCTACATCTATTGCGCGCGCAATGGGGTCCACATCATTGACCTCGTGCAGACCGCCGTCTGCATGAACAACGCCTACAAATGGGTCCGCAGTGCCGCCCGCAGCGGCAAGCGTTTCCTGTTCGTCGGCACCAAGAAGCAGGCCTCCGAGGTGATCGCCCAGGAGGCGGCCCGCTGCGGTGCCGCTTATGTGAACCAGCGCTGGCTGGGCGGCATGCTCACCAACTGGACCACGATGCGCGCCCGCATCGATCGCCTCAAGGATCTGGAGCGGATGGAGGCCTCCGGCGCCATTGCCATGCGCCCCAAGAAGGAGGCGGCCGTGCTGCGCCGTGAGCTGGATCGCCTCCAGAAGTATCTCGGCGGCCTCAAGAACATGCGCCGTCTGCCCGATGTGGTGATCCTGGTGGATCAGCGCCGCGAGACCAATGCCGTGCTCGAGGCCCGCAAGCTCGACATCCCCCTGGTGTCGATGCTTGACACCAACTGCGACCCGGACCTCTGCGACGTGCCGATCCCCTGCAACGACGACGCTGTGCGTTCGGTGCAGCTGGTGCTCGGCCGCCTTGCCGATGCCATCAATGAGGGCCGCCATGGCGCCGGCGACCAGCGCGACCACGACAATCGCGACGAA
>JBJTQH010000143.1:0-28566 GCA_046075505.1 Cyanobium sp.
GCGGCCCGCACCACCGAGGCCGTGCCCTCGGGCCGCAGGGTGCAGCTGCGCTCGCCGCGATCGAGGAAGGTGTACATCTCCTTGCCCACCACATCGGTGGCCTCGCCGATGCCGCGGGCGAACAGCTCGGTGACCTCCAGCGCCGGCGTGCGGATCTCGCGCACGCCGGCGCGCTGAAACTGGCTGCGGACCACCGCTTCGATCCGCTGCCAGGTGGCGAGACGATCCGGCAGCAGATCGACCATGCCTCGCAGGCTCTGTAGCGGTTCCAAGGATCGGAGGCGGCGACGCCCCAGTGTGCCCTGCGGCAGGGGACAGCTCGGCCCGGCTGCAGCCGCGTCGGCCGCGGTGCTCAGCCGTCCTCGCGGCGCGTGCCGAAATAGGCCGCCACGGCATCGCGGAAGGCGCCGTGGCAGGTACTGGAAAACTGCCAGAGCCCCTCGGTGCTGGCTTCCAGATCGCGGTCGTAATCAAAGCCGAGATCGCGCATCAGAAAGGCGCGGGTGCCGTAGCCGCGATCGCGCAGCGCCCCATGAAACAGGTGATGGATCGTGTCGGGCAGGCAGCCGATGCGGGGGCGGTGCTGCTGCAGCGTGGCGTACCAATGATCCAGCGCCCGGGCCTCCCGATGCACCCCGGACTGCCGACAGGCGCCCAGATACGCCGGCAGCTGTCCCTGCAGAGCGAAGAACAGCAGGCTGTCGCCACTGCCGGTGATGCAGCGGTCGTAGAGGCCGCCGATCGCCTCCAGCCAGCTGCGGCGCGCCGCCCAGGCGAAGCCATAGCCGCGGTAGGTCATGGGCAGCTCAAGCGTCGGCTGCAGACCGCGGTACTCCGCCAGCAGCTGCGCCAGAACGTCCTGCCGCGCAGGGGCGGCCAGCAGCTGCGCCACGATCCCCTCCAGCGACAGCAACACCCCATCCGCCGGCGAGGTGGCATCCGGCCCCAGGTGCTCGCAGCGGCTGAACAGCTGCAGCACGTCATGACTCTGCAGGCCGGCCAGGGCGCGCTCGCTCCAGCCGGGCGCCGCGAACAGCACATCGGCATCGATCCAGGCCACCGCAGTGCAGTGCTCAGGCAGGTGCTGCAGTCCGATGTTGAGCAGGCGTTCCTTCTGCCACATCACATCGCCGCCCCGCACCTGGATCAGCCGGTCGGCATCGCCTTCTCCCAGTTCAAAGCGGCCGTCGATGGCGTGCTCCACCACCAGCAGCGGCGACTGCAGCCGTTCCCGGAAGCGATCGAAATTGTGGCGGCGGCTCCGCCAGCCGGCCGGGTTGTAGTAGCTGGTGAGTGTCCAGAGGGCGCTGGCGGGGGGATCAGCCATCAGCGCCACACCCTGCAGCGCCCGAGGGGGGAGCGGCCCTCCGGCTGCAGCAGCGCGGTTGGGCACCGCCGATCGGGCCTCCTGAACGTGCGCATTCCAAGGCAGCCACGGGCGATCACTGCATTATCCGATAGCCCGGCCGGCAGGCGGGCCATCACGGGTGGCGGCCCTGCCCAGCGCCCCAGCCTGGTACTGCCCAGACCTCCCTGCTGCCGCCCCGCTGCCGTCACGGCATCTCCCTGGCGGGCGATCATGCGGCTACAGGAGCGGTGCAGCACCGGGGTGCAGCCGCGTCGGCCGCGGCGCGCCCCGTAGGGTGATGCGCCAGCAGTGCTGCAGCGATGGCGGATCTGGGACTGGCGACGCTGATTGAGGCGATGGCCCGCGATCCCCAGCTCTGGGAGATGGGCCACAACCAGAACCTGGAGCGACAGGATCTCGGCCTGGGCTGGCTGTACTACGGCCTGACCCGGTCGCTGCGGCCGTCGCGGGCGGTGGTGATCGGCTCCTGGCGGGGCTTCGTGCCGATGCTGCTCGCCCAGGCCCTGCAGGATGGCGGCGCAGATGGCGAGCTGATCTTCATCGATCCCTCGTTTGTCGATGATCAGTGGCGCGGTGATGTGCCGGCCTATTTCGCCGCCTATGGCCTGCATCGCATCCGCCATGTGCTGCAGACCAGTCAGCAGTTTCTGGCCGCCTGTCCCCTGGCCGAGCAATCGGTGGATCTGCTGTTCATCGATGGTTTTCACAGCGAGGAGCAGTGCCGGCTGGAGTTCGAAGGCTTCAGCCCCTATCTCACTCCGCAGGCGATGACGCTGTTCCACGACAGCACCAGCCGCATCAGCACCACCATCTACGGCGCCGATCAGCCCTACACGCACACCGTCTGGCGTTACATCGACAGCCTGCGTCAGCGACCTGATCTGCAGGTGTTCGATCTCGACATCGCCCAGGGCATCACCCTGGTGCAACGACGCTCCAGCGCCCTGCAGCCGCCGCGGGCAGTGGGCGCTCCGCAGGCGCCGATGGCACACTGAGCCGACCGCAGCGCCGCTCCCCTCCGCCATGGCCAGCACGGCCCCGCCGCCCTCCCAGGCCAGCCCGATCGGCAACGGCCGCAAGCGATGGTTTCTGCTCGGCCTCTGCTTCGCTGTGGGCTACAGCGCCACGCAACGGTTGATCCAGATCCAGTTCAGCCCCGGCTGGAGCGGCCACCAGCGTTTCGAGGTGAAGCCCTTCCCGGGCACGGAACTGAACACATTGCGCCGCAAGGTGGGCGAAGCCGAGATGGAGATCCGCGGCGATCTCGATCTGCTCGAACTGGAGCGGCAGCGCAAGCAGGAGAGTGCCGCGATCGAAGCGCGTCGTGAGGCGATGGCCGAGCGGGAACGGCAGCGGCAGGAGGAGGCGGAGCGCTCGCCGGAGCCGCTCCCCGATCCGGAGCCGGTGCCCGAACTGCAGGCGTTGCCCGAGCCGCCCGACCTACCGCCGCCCACGGCACCGGACCCCGGGCCGCTGCTGCCCAGCACCCCCGCCACGCCGCCACCCCCCGCGGCCAGGCCCTGATCTGCCACGATTCCCTGCAGATCCCGGCCTGATGATGAGCACGCCTTCCACCCTGCTCCAGGCCGCGATGCACCGCCTGGTGGCTCGTATGGGCAGCGCGCTGGCCGATACCGCCGCCGGTCTGGCGGTGCTCGCCCAGGATGCGCCGGCACGCGTGCAGCAGGAGTTCACGCTGTTCTGGCAGGAGGTGGAAATGGAGGCGGAGCGACTGGAGCGCGGCGACACAGCCCAGAGCAGAGCGGAGCCTCCGCAGCGTCGTGACCCGGTGGGTCCGCCCCCGGATCCCCAGGAGCAGATCGATCAACTGCGGGCGCGGGTGGCTGAGCTGGCTCGCCAGCTGGAGTCCCCCCTGCCTTGAAACGCGCCTTCTCCCGGCTGGCCCGGATCCATCGCCCGCTGCAGATCTGGTGGCTGGCCCTGCGGCTGCTGGCTGTGCTCTGGTGGGATTGCCAGGACTGGACCTATCGCGGTGGCGTCAGCCCCGAGCGCCGGGCGACCCGCCAGCGCCGTCTGGCCCGCTGGCTCACCGATGAATTCCTGACGCTGGGGTCGGCCTTCATCAAGCTGGGCCAGCTGCTTTCGGCACGCCCCGATGTGCTGCCGGCCGATGTGGTTAAAGAATTCGCCCGGCTGCAGGACCGGGTGCCCTCCTTCCCGTTTGCGGTGGTGGAGGAGCTGCTCAGCCAGGAGCTGGCGGAGCGCTGCAACGAGATCATCGATCTCGAGGTGGAGCCGCTGGGGTCCGCCAGCCTGGCCCAGGTGCACCGCGCCAGCCTGCGCAGCGGCCGCCAGGTGGTGCTGAAAGTGCAACGGCCCGGCCTGGAGCAGCGCTTCCGGCTCGATCTCGAGGTGCTTCAGCAGGTGGCCGCGGCTGTGCAGCGCCATCCCCGCTGGGGGCTGGGTCGCGACTGGGTGGGCATCGCCAAGGAGTGCCGGCGGGTGCTGCTGCGCGAACTCGATTTCCGCCTAGAGGCCGAACATGCGGCCCGCTTCCGCCAGCAGTTTCTCGAAGATGGCGGCATCCGCATCCCGGCGGTGGTGTGGGAGCTGTCCTCGCGGCGGGTGCTGTGCCTCGACTACGTGCCCGGCATCAAGATCACCGATCGGGCCGCCCTGCTGGAGGCCGGCATCGATCCATCCGCCGTGGCGGAGAAGGGGGCGGCCAGCTATCTGCAGCAGCTGGTGCGATTCGGCTTCTTCCACGCCGATCCCCACCCCGGCAACCTGGCGGTGGCCGCTGATGGCGCCCTCATCTATTACGACTTCGGGATGATGGGGCAGATTTCGGAGCGGCTGCGCAGCCGCATCGGTCGCATGGTGCGGGCGGCAGCCGGTCGTGATGCCGCGGCCCTGGTGAGTGAACTGCAGCAGGCAGGGGTGATCGCGGCCGACATCGATCCGGGCCCGGTGCGACGCCTGGTGCGGCTGATGCTCACCGAAGCCCTCACACCGCCCTTCTCCGCCAATGTGCTGAGCAAGTTGTCCGGCGATCTCTACGACCTGGTGTACGGCCAGCCGTTCCGCCTGCCGCCGGAGCTGATCTTCGTGATGCGGGCCCTCTCCACCTTCGAGGGGGTGGGGCGCAGCCTCGATCCGGCCTTTAGCCTGATGGCGATCGCCAAACCCTATCTGCTGCCCCTCATGACCTCCAGCGGCACCGGCAGCAACGATCTGTTCAATGAACTCTCGCGGCAGGCGGCCGAGGTGGGCAGCCGCGCCCTCGGCATTCCCCGCCGCCTCGATGAAAGCCTGGCGCGGATCGAGCAGGGCGATCTGCAAGTGCAGATCCGTGCCGGCGAAACCGACCGCCTGTTGCGGCGTCTCACGTTGGCGCAGCAGAGCACCGGCCAGTCGGTGCTACTGGGGGGCCTGGCGGTGGCGGCGGCGGTGCTGGCTGCCGGCAGCACGCCGCTGCTGTCCCTGGTGCCGGTGGCGCTGGCGCTGCCGCTGGCGTTGGGCTGGCTGAAGCTGCAGCTGCGTCTGCGCCGCGATGGCCGTCTCGAGCGCCTCCCCGGTCAGGGTTGAAGCCCTGCGGCGCTCTTCCTCATGCGTGTGGCGATCAGCGGCACCAGCGGCATCGGCAAGACCACCCTGGCCAGGCATCTGGCGACGCAGATGGCGCTCCCCCTGCTGCCGGAGCAGCTCGCTCCGCTGCTGCGGATCACGACAGCGCTGGCCTCCACCACCAGGGAGTCGCCGCGTCGGCCGGAACTGCAGCAGTCCTGGCGGCGCCAGGCGCTGCTCTGGCTGCAGCGCCGCGACCAGGCGGCCAAAATCCACCCCGCCTTTGTGGCCGATCGCTGCGGCTTTGACATCCTGTCGCGCTGGTTGCTGCTTGATCTGGCCTATCAACAGCCGCAGCAGCTGCAACGCCTGATCCAGACCTGCCAGCAGCAGAGCGCCGACCTGGATCTGATCGTGGTGCCCCCGATCAGCAGCTGGTCGCTGCAGCCGAGTCGCAATGAAGAGGGGCTGGAGCGGGATCCCGATCTGGGCCGCAAACTGCACACCCATGCCCTGCTGATCGGCCTGTTGCAGCAGTACAGCCGCTGTCCGGTGAGGCTGCTGCCGTCGTCCTGCCCGAGCACCGAGGCGCGGGCGGAGATGGTGCTGCGCTGGCTGCGTGATCGCCCCGTCCCCCCTGCCCCGCTCGAGCCGACGTCGCCATGATCCCACTGAAGCTGCTGTTCGCGGCCCCCTGCTGTCTGCTGGATTCCAGCAGCGGGGCGGCCCAGAGCGTGCGGCAACTGCTGCAACGCCTGCCGGCACGCGGAATGGCCGTGCAGATCCTGGGGGCGACGCTATTCGACACCCAGGCTGCTGCCCAGGCCCTCCAGGAGCAGGTCGCCTCTGCCGCAGCGGCGCCGGGCGACTGGATACGGATCCGCGGCGGCGGGCTGGAGCATGTCCTGTTGCGCAGCCATCACTGGCGCCGGGATCGGTTCACGGCACTGGAGGAGGCTCGCTTCGAAGCGCGCTTCCGCCGGCTGCTGCAGCGGGAGCGACCTGATGCCCTGCTGCTGTATGGCGGCATGGTGCTGGAGCGGCTGCTGCTGCACGAGGCGCGCCGCCAGGGCCTGGCCACGCTCTTTTATCTGGCGAACCCCACCTACGGGGATCCGATCGCCTTCTGCGATGTGGGGCAGGTGGTGACCGACACGGCCGCCACCGCTGAGCTTTACCGGGCCCGCCATGGGCTGCAGCCGACGGCGATCGGCAAGATCCTCGAACCGGCGGCGGTACGCCCGGCGGCGCGCAATCCAATCGCGATCACCTTCGTCAATCCCTCGCCGGAGAAGGGGGCAGCGCTGGTGGTGGCCCTGGCCCGGCGCTGCCGCCTGGAGCTGCCGGAGGCCCGCTTTCTGGTGGTGCAATCGCGAGGACGCTGGGCGCCGCTGCTGCAGCACCTGGAGGTGACATCCCAGCAGCTGGCGCCGGTGGAGCTGCTGCCACCGCAGAGCGATATGCGGCCGGTGTTCGCGCGCACGCGGGTGCTGCTGCTGCCCACTTACTGGCACGAGAGCGGCTCACGCCTGGCGCTGGAGGCGCTGCTCAACGGCATCCCCGTGCTGGCGGCCGCCCACGGAGGGTTCAGCGAACTGCTGGAGGAGGCGGGTGCGTTGATTGAGATTCCGGAGGCGACGCGCCGCGCACCGCTGCAGCTGCCGTGCGACGCGGTACTGGAGCCCTGGTTTGAGGCGTTGAAACGGCTACTGCGCGATCCCGTCGCCGAGGCGGCCGCCAGGGCCCGCGCGGAGCAGGCCGCCGCCCGCTACGACCCGGAGGCCACGGTGAGCCGCTTTGAGGCTGCCCTGCGGCAGGCGGTGGCCAGGGCGGCCCGGACCTGAAAGGCAGCAGCACGGCCGATCCATCTGGCCGTTGCCGCGGCGCCAGAGCCGCCCGAGCCTCTGGTCCAGTCGGCTTGCCTGCACCATCAGACGTTCAGACAGGGGCAGGCACGGCCTGGTGGTGTCCTGGTGGCGTTGCCTGTCACCGGCCGCTGCGATGGCCGTGCAGCAGTGATGGCGTGCGGTCGCCATGTCGCCACAGCCAATCCAGGGAGGAAGGTGCCGGTCAGCAACGCCCGGCAGCCTCAGGGGGAGGTGGCTGCCGCTCCCTCCTCCGACTCCAGGAACTGGCGCAACCGCTCGGCGTTGCTGCGGGCTACGGCCGCTGCCTCAACATGGCCGGCGCGCTCCTCGGCCGCGGCGAGGTTCTGCCACCAGCTGGGATGGATCGGCAGCAGCGCGATCGAGTGGCGCATCGCTTCCAGCGCCTCCGGGATGCGGCCGCTCTGCAGCAGTACGCCGCCGAGGAACTGATGGGCGGCGGCATGGTGGGGCCGGGCGGCGAGCAGCCGCCGGAAACGTTGTTCGGATTCCAGCAGGCGCCCCTGGCGCAGCAGGGCCATTGCTTCCACAAACAGCCCCGGCGGCAACGGCGCCGCAGGCCAGGGTTTCGGGGGCCGCGGCGGCGGCTCCGCCAGCACCGCCTCCAGAGGCACCAGAGCCTCGCCGTAGCGGCGCCAGCGCTGCATGCTGGAGGTATAGACAGGCTGGCGCACCTGCCAAACCGAGGCGGTCTTCACCGAGCGATCCAGATCCTGGAACTCCAGCACGCCGGGCTCCCAGGCGAGGCCGAGGTGCTCCAGCATCCGCCGGGCCCAGGTTTCGGTGTCTTCGACGAGGGCTTCATAGGGCACCTCGAGGATCTGACCGGGCAGCAGCGCATGCCAGTGGGCCATCAACCGGTCGTGATCCACCAGCTGCTCACCGATCCACTGCCAGTCGTAGGCGAAGCCCATGCCGCCGTACTTGGCGCCGTAATCGGTGAAGAAATTCGAGCTGGCCACATCGCGGGGCTCACGGCGCACATGAATGAGGCGGGCCCTGGGAAACAGCAGCCGGATCAGGCCGATGTGCTCGAAGTTGTGGGGCAGTTTGTCGATGATGCGCTGAGCACCGGGGGCGTGGGCCTGGAGCCGCTCGAGCATGGCGGCGGCATAGCGGCGGCATTCAGCGGCGGTGAGATCCTGCAGGCAGGCGGGATAGCCCAGGCCGCTGCCCAGCTTCAGCTCCCAGGCCTCCATTCGGGCGATCTGCTCGCCGATCTGACCCAGCTCACCGGCGCCGTGCACCTGGCTGTGGCTGGCCAGGATCTGTTCGGTGAGGGTGGTGCCCGATCTCGGCATGCCGAGCACGAACACCGGCAGCTCGGAGGGGTCGCCCCAGTCGCAGCGGGCCGCCAGGAAGGACGGGGTGAAGAACGCCATCTCGCGCTCCACCCGGGCGCGGTGGACCTCAGGCCGATAGGGCAGCCGCGCCTTGCTGGCGGCATTGGCCTCGGCCGCCAGAGCGATGGCACGGCCGTGATCGCCGAGGCGGTCATGGGCGGCGGCGAGGGTGAACAGCAACCCTGAGCGCAGCGGCCCCTCCAGCGAGGGACGGCGGGCGGCCTGCTCCATCTGCTCGAGCACCGCCGGATCCTCAGGCACCTGGCGGGCATGGATCAACTGGCTCCAGCCCTGCAGCGGGGCGGCGCTGCGCACCTGCTCATAGCAAATGACCGCCTCCTCCACCCGGCCGATCTGCAGCAGCAGCTGCCCCAGGCCTGAAAGGGCGGGCACCAGCATCGGCGCCACCGACAGGGCCTGCCGGTAGCGCTCCTCCGCCGCCTGACTCTCACCCTGCCGCTCCAGCACGTGGGCCTGGGCCACCTGGGCCAGGGCCAGCAGACGATCCACCGGCGGATCGAGGGCCTCGGCCAGTTCCATGGCACGCTCGGAGGCCTGCAGGGCGATCTCGCCGGGACCCTCCCTGAGACCACGGCGATCGGCCTGGGCGAGCTGCACCCACAGAGCGATATCGCCTGGGTCGTGATCCAGCGCCGCGCGCAGCAGCGTGGTGGCCTCGCCATCACGGCCGCGCACCTGGGCCAGCTCGGCGGCCAGCAGCAGCAGCGAGCGCGATTGCGGGCGCTCGACCAGGGTGTCGCGCAGCAGCAGGGCGGCCTCGTCGTGGCGACCGGCCATCGCCAGCACCGAGGCGCGGGCACAGACCAGATCGTCGTTGGCACTCCGCTCCGGCAGCACCGCCAGGGCGGCCTCGGGATCCTCCAGTGCCAGATGCACCTCTGCCAGCGACTTCAGAGCCAGGGGATGGGGCGCTTCAGCAGCCACGGCTCGCTGCAGCAGCGGCAGCGCCTCGGCGGGGCGATCGAGCAGGGTGAGGCAGCGCCCCAGGTTCACCAGATGGGCGGGATCCAGGCCAGCGGCCTCGGCATCCGCAGGATCGGGGGCCACACCGGCACGAGCCACGGAGGGATCGCCGCTGCCCCCGTCAGGGGGCTGAGCTTCGCTGCCAACGGCGCGCTGCAGGGCCGGCAGCGCCTGCCCCAGAAGGCCCTGACCAAACAGGAAGGCCCCCGCCAGACCGGCCGACTCAGGCGGGGCAGCGCTCCAGTTGCCGGCGAGGTAAGGGAGGCCTCGCTGCGGTTCGCCCAGCAAGATCCAGGCACCGCCGGCAAAGGCGCGATCGCACGGATCGCCCAGCGCAGCGGCCAGGGGCAGGTCTTCGAGCAGCCGTCTGGCCTCGGCCTCACGCCTGACACGTGGATCAGATCCCTCGGCTCCAGCGTCAGCCGCAAGCGATGCGCCAGCAGAAGGTGTAGCAGCTTCCCGGCATTCCAGGCCGAGTTCGGAGAAAGAGCGAACGGCAGATGCAGCCTGCAGAGACTGCCAGGCTCTCCGCGCCTGTGACACTGTGGCCGAGGGGTCGGCGAAACGATCTGACCCGAAAGAGGTCATCCCTGGATCCAGGAGGGAGAGCCAAGGGCTTGCCCGACCAAGCCACCATCACCCCCGGCACGCTGGAGGATCTCCGCAGCGACGCACATCACATAGACGCACATGCAACAAGGTAAAAGTCAGGCGATCCACGTGCTGGGCAAAATAAAATCGAATTGGGAGCCCTTAAGCTCACCGTAAGTCAATCCTTTAAGCATAGGATTTGTAAAGAATACACCACCCGAAGCTAAGCTCGCATAAGTGAGGCCAACCGCCACAAAGGAGCCGAACATGGTACCATTGGTGGATCCTTTATTGAACTCAAATACAAGTTGAACCCCTGAAGAACCTGAAAAAATATTATAATCTGTTACGGCATAAATATTGTAAAAGTTTTCCGTTAAATTAGTCGACGAAAACTCAGCATAATTCTCAACATTGGTCGGCGGCCCTCCCGAGAACGGGTTACTACCCTGCGCACCAAGCCATTCACTGAAGTTCACATCCAGATTAACCCTGATCTTGTCATCGCCATTGAAGCCGCTGACATTGATCGTGGGCTGGTTCACGAGCTGCCACTCAATCGTCACCTGGTTTACTGCAAAATTCGCATCGTCGATCGTGAGCACACCGGCTGAATCGGTGAGCCCAGATCCCGTGGTCAGCAGCGTGTCGGTGCCGGGTTCGTAGGAACCATTTACACCACCTTCACCATCCAGCCAAAGACCGGCGGCCCCTGAGCTGTAGTAGCCCACCGTGTAGTACGAGGGCGCTGCGATGCAAGTGGTGAGGGTTTCATTCACCCGCACGGTCACCTCTTCGCCATCAGAGGAAGGTGCATTCAACCGGCCTGACGGCCCTTGCGAATACGGGTACTTTACACGTGTTCTGGGGCTGTTGTCGAGGCGCATCGTGGGTGATCGTGGGCCGAGCATCTCAGTGATGCTTCCCGGAAATTGAGTATTTCCCAGGCGAGGTGGGCCTGAAGATCTGCGTAGACTTAGGAGCTTTTCGGCGAAGTGTGCCCTTCAGTTGCCTCGGAGGCGGCTGATCTGGTGTTGGATTCACGATCAGCGCATCTCGGCTCCTGATCAGTCACAACTCTCGGAAGACCGGAGCTGGTTCCCAATCTGAGGAGGTTTGTTGCTGTTTCGGCCAGATCATCCAAATCGGCAATGCAATGGATTGTCGCCGGACAATGGAATCTGCTGCGGCTCCGGCGGGTGTCACTGCCGCTCCAGGTCCACGTAGGTGAGCTCCCAGTCGAGCGTGAGTCCTCCTGTGGGGGTCTGGTGCAGCCCCACCATCGTCTCCAGGGCCCTCAGCAACGCGGCATCGCTGCCGCGCTCTAGGCCGAACAGCAAGCGGGTGAAGCCGGCCGCGGCGGCGCGATCGGCAAAGGGCCAGGGGCAGGGCAGGGTGCAGACCTCACGGCGGATCAGGCCAGCCGGTGGTGTGTAGCGCTCCCAGTCGCGGTAATGGCCGCAGTGGCCGGTGCTGGTGTGGCGCCCCACGAAGTCGTCGAGAAAGCGGCTGATGCGGCTGCCCTTACCCACATCGGCCAGATGCACCTTCACGCCCGGGCCGGTCTGGCGGATCAGATTGGCCAGGAAGCCATCGAGATCCTCGAGGTGATGCAGGGCCGCCAGGCAGACCACCCGTGTCACCGGGGTTGGTAGATCCCAGTCGCCATCTGGGCTGACCGTGCGCACCTCCGGCCGGAACGAAGGGGCGAAATCGAGCGGGATCACCGTCTCGAACCGCGGCTCATACCAGCCCAGGTAATGGCCCAGTGAGGGGATGTCGAGCACCACCTCGCGGGGCTGCGGTGGCGCATTGCGGAACAGCTGCAGAAACTCGAGGCGGCGCACCCCGGGCTGATGGCGCATCGCCCGGTCGTAGGAAAGCCCCCGCTGGCTAAAGATGCTGCCGTACTCGCCAGCGCCGCCGACCAGGGTGGCCGCACTCGCCTGCAGCGGACTGGTTCTGGCAGATGACGGATCGGAGAAATGCACCGGCTGCAGCGAACGGGATCTCCAGGAAAGCAGGCAAGGGCCAGGGTTGCAGCGCTGTGCTCCACCAGCCCCCTCAGCCCAGCCAGCAGGAGCCGGGTGCGGCCCTGAGCCCAGTCGGCCTCAAGACGAGGGGCGCAGCACGAGCCAGAGGCGATGCTGCAGCACCTGCATCAGCGGCACCGGCTCCTCCAGTCCCGTGTCCTCCGCCCAGCGCCGCAGCAGTTCGGGATCCAGCGGCATGTAAGCCTCCCCCCGGCCCGCCATAATCCGGTCGCTGTTGGCCGGCGACAGGCCCACCAGGTTGAGTCGCTGGCGCATCACTCGGCGCCGCAGGGACACGACCCTGGACTCGTTCTCTTCGCTGTAGGCACTGAGGATCAGGCAGCCACCGGGGGCGACACACCGCGCCAGCTGCTCGAGCAGGAGGCGATGCTGCTCCTGCGGTAGCACGTGTAGCACGTTGTGACACACCACCGCGTCAAAGCGGCGTTCCCCGAGATCGGAGGCCTCGAGCGGTGCTTCGATCAGCTCCACCCGCGCGGCCAGCAGCGGCAGGCCCGCCAGGGCCTCGCGGCAGGCCGAAGCCATCGCCGGGCTCGGCTCCACCACCGTGACCTGCGCCGAGGGAAGCTGCTGCGCCATCGCCAGCAGTTCCTCCCCTGGCCCCGGACCCACCACCAGCAACTGTCGGGGCTGAGGCTGATGCGCCAGTAGCGCTGCAACGGCCAGCTGATGCATCAGCGTGTAGCCGGGGACGAACGCCCGAATGCGCTTGCGATACAGGCGGCCGTGCTCTCCTTCAAAATCCAGTTGCATCGGCTTTCGGCCCAGAGCCAGGGTTGAACTTAGCGGGTGCCGCTGGTCACGACCAGGTCCCAGCAGCGCTTGCCGCGAACGCGTAACGCCCGCGCAGGTGTGGTTTTGCGGTCAGGAGGCAGCTCTCGGTGGGCCTCGGCGGCCGGAGCGTGTCGCTTGTCGCGCCCCCCCCTCGGCGAGCGCTGCTACGTTCCGCTACAGCCGTGGCCGATTGAATGCAGCACCCCGAAAGGCCGGACTCGCTGGCCCAATGCCCCGAGTCGCTGTCGCCCCAGACGGTCCCCACCAACACCACGGCCGCGGCCGAAACGGTCGCCGGCGAGCAGGAGAAGCGTGAGCTGGTAGAAACTCGCTTGCTCGACTATCTGCGCTGCCTGGAGAACAGCAATCGCGAGCGTGAGTTCTACCTGGTGCGCCCCCTCAACGACTTCCCCCTGGAATCGCTGGAGGTGTTTGAACTGATCACCGAGATTGAGGAGGCGATCGCTGTTACCGTCTCCGATGAAGTCTTCGATGCCACCCTCACGGTCGCTGAGGTGATTGAGCGTATCTGTGCAGAGCCCTGCCACTGATGGCCTCGCTGATGGCCTCGCCGCTGGTTCACAGATGACTGCACAGCTGACGTCACAGATGGCACCCTGGTTGCCCTGCCAGCGCTGGTCCTCCGGCAGGGCAACCGCTCTGAGCACCACCCGTTGAGCACCACCGTTCATGTCCACCGGCAGGGCCGCTGGTTCCTCGTGCCCGACGCCCTACTCTCCGGCCGGCATCGCAGCGGGGAAGAGCGCTGGCAGCGCGTGCGCGAGCGCATCCGCCAGCAGCCACCTCCCCTCCCGACGCTGCGGGATGTGGCGCAGCTGATCAGCGCCGTGCCCGTGGCAGCGGCCTACAACCATGCCGCGGCCCTGTACCGGCGGATTGTGATCGCCCAGCTCGGCGCCCAGCCGTCGGCGGCCCGCCTGGCCGGTGCGCCCCTGCATCCGCTCTTCCATGCCCCGCCCCTGCCGGAGGGCGACTACCCCCTGCTGACGGCGGCCCGCGATGCTCCCGATCACCTCTACCTGCGCTCGTCCTGGCGGCAGCGCCCGGCTGGGCCCAGGCGCCTTCTCTGCTGCTTCACCAGCCGCACCCACACCCTCAGCATGCCGCTGGTGACGTTTCATGCCTTCGCTCTGACGGACTTTGACGCCATCGCTTATTTCTACGATCCTGATCGCGATTTCTACCGCCACCGCCAGGCCGACCTGGCTGCGGCGATCACCTCCCTGCTGGACTGGCTCGCCCCCGACCGGCTCGCCTTCGTCGGCACCTCGGCCGGGGCCTCGCTGGCGATCAAGCACACCCTCGCCCACCCCGGCGCCCGTGGCATCGCCGGTTCGCCGGTGCTTCAGGAGGAACCGCTGCTGGCCGACCATCTGGCCCGCACCGCGGCGGCCGAGGCGCTGGACGCCATCCGCATCACCTGGGGCCGCAACCGCGCCGATCTGTGCAGCGGCCCCCTGTTCGAGGCCCTGGGGGAACCGCACCGCGATCCTCCGATCGCTTACGACCTCAGCGCTGTCTCCACCAGCCACGGCTCCCTCGGCATCGCCGCCCTCACCGGGCTGCTGCCCCGCCTGCTGCACTGGGCCGCCGATCCGCAGTGCAGCGCTCCCTGACCCGCGGCGGTTGCTGCCGGCGATGGGCGGGGCCAGTTCCCGCCCTGAGGGCGCCTGGCGGTCGGGTGATAGCTCCTTAGGCTGAGCGCCCCTGGCTGCCGCCTCGCCCCTCCAGATGTCCTTGCTGGATCGCCTTGCCCTGCTGCGCACCCTCTCAGGATCCGAGCACGAGGATTGCCTGGGCGAGCACTCTGAGGGGGGTGACCTTCTTCCCGGAGCAGAGGACCCGCTTCGGCATCGTCTCCAGCCTGCCGGTAGCGCGGGGTTTGCTGCGATCGCCCTCCGCCCTGGCGATCGATCACGTTTCGGATTTCATCGGGAATCTGCCGGAACAGGACGCGGATTACGTGCGTTTCTTCCTCTCCCATTCACCGGAATTTCTCAACGGCGACGCCCATCGCGATCAGGCGGCCGCCCTGCGCAGCACCCTCGCCCGTCTGCTGCCGATCGCCGAGGCTCTCGATCCCGTCGCCCTGGCCCAGCAGCTGCAGCAGCGGCATCCAGAGCCCGCCGGGACGAGCCCGCCGCCGTCCCTGAGCAGTAAGCAGCTGGCCAGGGCCGTGCTGGCGGACACGCTCTCGCAGGTATTCGCCTCCGGCTTCGGTGCATCCGAGCCCCTGTTCGCCCCCGATCAGTTCCTGGAGAACAGTGGCGTCTTCAACGCCATCCCACGCGCCCCCAAGCTGCGCCAGCTGAATCAGCGCCTGGCGCCCCTGATCGCCCGCACCAACTGGCGGCAGCAGGAGCCGGTGGTGCAGCTGCTGATCCTGGTGATCAGCCTGATGGGCACCATGCCCCTGCTGGCCACCCTCACCGCTGCCCTGCATCAGCTGCTGGCGCTGGGCTACGGCCAGTCGGGAGCCGGCAGCGCTCTGCCGCTGGAGCTGCAGGGCGATCGACCCTTTGTGCGGGTGCTGCCGGTGCGTTTTGTGCTGCGGCGCATGGCCTGTGCCGAGCGGATCGCGGCGGTGTCCTTTCAGGCCGATGACGTGCTGTTCGTCTACCTGGCCAGCGGCAACGGTTGTCCAATCCACCAGGGTGGGGCGCTGCCCTTCGGTGCCGGTCTGCATCGCTGTCCGGGGGCGGCGTTGTCGCGGCTGCTGGTGGAACGCTGCCTGCAGGCGGTGCTGCAGTCGGGTCTGCTGGCCCGCACCGTGCCCTCGCCGCTGCAGAGCGGGCACGTGGATGCCTTCCTCAGCTATCTCGACTGAGCGCCTCCCCGCCATCGCGCCGATCGAGATTGAACGAGAGGGTGATGCGGGGCTGCTCCGCCTGATACGGGCTGACGGCATGGGCCAGGGCACTGGCGAACAACAGCAGCCGGTCGGTGCGCGGCTGCCACTGCTGCGGTGTGCCGCTCCCCCCGGGCCAGGTGAGGAACAGGCCGCCGCAACCCGGCGCACCGCTGGCACCGGCATCCACGTAATAAGCCCCTGAGATCAGACCCTGATGGCTGTGGGGCCGGCCCGCCATCCCCTGGCGTGACACCAGCGCCCAGCAGGCCGTGATGGTCAGGGGCTGCGGCACGCCCAGCAGCTCCTGGCAGGCCGTCTCGGCCTGCTGCCGCAACCCGGCGCACACCGCCTGCAGGACCGGCTCATCCCGCTGATGCAGATCCTTGGGCGACAGCCACTTGTGGCGGAAGTAGGAGCGGCCGCTCGCCATGTTGCTCTGCTGGCCGGGGCTGCTCTGGCTCAGTCGCAGCACCAGGGCCCGCAGCTCGGCATTCAGCGCCGCCCCCAGCACCCCATCCCGCACGATCGGCCCCGAGGTCCTGAACGGCATCGCCTCTGTCGCCATCGCCCCTGGATCGCTCCTCCTGAGATCATCCCCCCATGTGTGTGCGGTGTTTGTGCCCCCTCTGCCCCCGCTGCCTCCGCTCCAGCTGCTCGAACTGACGGGGCCCTCGCCGCTTGCCCGGGGCCCCGGCTGGCTGCTGTGCACTCGGATCGTGCCGCTGCCTCCGGAGGGGCTCGAGGCCCTGCAG
The DNA here is from genome assembly GCA_046075505.1 of Cyanobium sp. Taxonomy (GTDB): domain Bacteria; phylum Cyanobacteriota; class Cyanobacteriia; order PCC-6307; family Cyanobiaceae; genus Cyanobium. The sequence goes on from JBJTQH010000143.1 coordinate 16,154, forward strand.
CGCTCCGTCCCCGCACTGGAGCGGCAGCGCCAGGCTCTGCAGCTGCCGCCCCCCACCAGCGCCGCCGATCTGCTGCAGCAGCTCGCCCAGGCCCTGTTGCAGCCGGTGCCGCTGACCCTGCGCGACTCCGGTCCGCTGCCCGGCTCCGACGACGGTGTGTTCCGGCTGCTGACCTGTCTGCAACATCGCCTGGCCGGACGCAGCCTGAAGCTCTGCCGTGATCTGCTGCTCAGCCTGGAGGTGCTGCAGCTCCCGTCTTCGGCTGCGCAGCGCCCCGAGCTGCGCGATGTGCAACAGCGGCTCGTGGCGCTGGCGGTGGAGCTGCGCGCCTGCTGTGACCACCCGCTCACCCAGGCCCAGCTGCACCTGGCCGCCGAGCGGGGGATCCCCAGTTTCAGCCTGCTGCCGATCCAGCGCCTCTATCAGCTCGGCAGCGGTCGCCATGGCCGCTGGATCGCCTCCACCTCCAGCGACCGCGACTCCGCCTTCGGGGTGCATCTCTGCTCCCGCAAGGATCTCAGCGCCCGGCTGCTGCGGGACCTGGGCCTGAGGACCCCCCGTCAGCGGCTGCTGGAGCGGGAGTGCAGCCCGCGGCAACTGGAACAGGCCGCGGCGCAACTGGGCTACCCCTGTGTGGTCAAACCGGTGGATGGGGAGCAGGGGCGGGGCGTGACCGCGGCGATCACTACTCCGGCGGCCCTGGTGGCGGCCTTCGCGCGCGCCCGTGCCGTCACCGAGCGGGCGGTGCTGCTCGAGAGCCATGTCGCTGGTGTCGATCACCGCCTGGTGGTGATCGGTGGCCGCCTGGCCTATGCCGTGCGCCGGGAAGCCCCCACACTCGAGGGCGATGGCGCCAGCACGGTGGCCGAACTGCTGGAGGCGGCCAACCGACTGCGCCGCAGCCGCCATGAGCGCGATGGTCTCACCGGCAGCCTGGAGCTGGATGAGGACCTGTTGCAGCGCCTGGCGGATCAGGGGCTGACCCTGACTTCGGTGCCGCCGGCGGGCCAGCGGATCCTGCTGCGGGCCAACGCCAACGTCAGCACCGGCGCCCTGTTCGAGGACGTCACGGCGCAGGTGCATCCGCGCCTGCGCGAGCAGGCGGAGCGCGTGGCCGCTGCGCTGCGGCTCGAGGTGATCGGCATCGATGTGCTGCTTGAGGACATCAGCCAGGATCCCGATCGGGCGCCGGCGACGATCATCGAGCTCAATTCGATGCCCCAGGCGGCACCGAACCGGGCCGCCCTGCTGCTCGCCAACCTCTTCCCGCCCGGCACTCCCCACAGCATCCCCGCCCTGGTGGTGCTGGCACCGCTGCGCTCCACGGCACCGATCCTGCTGCGGCGCCTGCTGCTGCAGGCGATCCGCCTGGCTCCGGAAGCGGTCCTGGCCTGTCCGCAGCCGTGGGCGATCACGCTGGCCGCCGTGGCCGAAGGCTTGGCGTGCCCGCTGCGGCCCTATCACCATCCGCGGGAACCGTTGCTGGATGCCGGCAACGCAGCGGTGATCTATGTGCTCGATCCAGCCGATGTGATGCGCCACGGGCTGCCGCTGGCCGAACCGCAGCAGCTGATCGCTCTGCTGTCGCCCGAGCTCACCGCCTCACCGCCGTGGCAGCGGCTGTTCAGGGAGCTTCCCTGTCCGGTGCAGCTGGCAACACCGACTCAGGTGTCGGCTCCGGCCCTGACGCCACCGTCTGCCTGAGCCACCGCCTGCCTGAGCAACCGGCTCGTTTCGGCCTCCAGCCAGGCTTCGAACAGTTCACGGCTCATGCGGCGGCAGGTGGCTTCATCGAAGCTCGCTTCCTGGCGGCTCTCGAACCGCACCACCAGCCAATGGGGCCCCACCCGCACCGGCGGAAACAGGCTGCCGATCTCGGCGCCCTTGAGCAGCTGGGCCACGGGGGGCGGCAGCTGCCGCAGGCTCACCGGTCCGACGATGCCGCGTCGTCGCTTCTCCGGACCCTGTGAATAACGGCTGGCCAGATCGCCGAACTCCGCCTCCGCCTCATTCACCTTCAGGTAGAGCTCCTGGGCCAGGCCGCGGGAGTCGACCTGCAGCAGGCTGATCACCAGGCGATCGAGATCGCTTTTGCGCTGCAGGAAGCGGTGTTCCGCCTGGGCCCGGAACTGCTCCAGGCTGAAGCGCTGAATCCGCAGCGGCCGCTCGATCAGCCAGGCCAGATCGGCGAGCCCCAGCCCCTGGTCGAGCCGCCAGGCCTCAAGGGCGTCCTCATCCTGCAGGCGGTTCTGGCGCAGGAACAGGCTGCGGGCCTCCTGGCTCTCCGCCTCGGAAAGGGTGAGGCCGGCGATGGCGCGAGCGATCAGCCGTTGCCGCACCAGGGGCCGCAGCAAGCCGTAGCGGCGCAGCTCCCCGCTGGAGACCAGCGCCGCCTTCCCGCGCTGTGGTCTCTGCGAGCCTGCTGGTGTCACCGAATCCGGTGTCACCGACCCTGGCGGCCCTTGTGGTGTCACCAGCGATCAGGCCTTGCCGCGCGGACCGCGGTCGGTCGTGCCGGCATAGATCGCCTGGCTGCCCAGTTCATCCTCGATGCGCAGCAGCTGGTTGTACTTGGCCACCCGATCGCTGCGGCTCAGGGAACCGGTCTTGATCTGGCCGGAACGGGTGGCGACCGCCAGGTCGGCGATGGTGGTGTCCTCGGTTTCGCCGCTGCGATGGCTGATCACACTGGTGTAACCGGCGCGGCCGGCCAGATCGATCGCCTGCAGGGTCTCGGTGAGTGAGCCGATCTGGTTCACCTTGATCAGGATCGAATTGGCCACACCCCGATCGATGCCCTGCTGCAGACGCTCGGTGTTGGTCACAAACAGATCGTCGCCCACCAGTTGCACGGTGCCGCCCAGCTTTTCGGTGAGCAGGCGCCAGCCCTCCCAGTCGTCCTCGGCGATGCCGTCCTCGATCGAGACGATCGGGTAGCGGCTTACCAGCTTGGCCAGCTCCTCCACCATCTCGGCGCTGCTGTAGCTGCCGCCGCCGAAGGAATAGCGGCCGTCCTTGAAGAATTCGGTGCTGGCCACATCGAGGGCCAGGGAGATCTGATCACCGGGGCGATAGCCGGCCTTCTCGATCGCCTGCACCAGGATGTCGCCGGCGGCGTCGTTGCCGAGATCGGGAGCGAAGCCACCTTCATCGCCCACGGCGGTGCTCATGCCGCGCTCGTGGATCAGGCCCTTGAGCGTATGGAACACCTCGGCACCCATGCGCAGCGCCTCGCGGAAGCTGCCGGCGCCGTGGGGCACGATCATGAACTCCTGGAAATCCAGGCTGTTGGAGGCGTGGGCGCCGCCGTTGATCACATTCATCAGCGGCACCGGCAGCAGATTGGCCAGCGGGCCGCCGAGATAGCGGTAGAGGGGCAGGCCCACGGCCCGGGCGGCGGCGTGGGCGTTGGCCAGGCTCACGGCCAGGATCGCATTGGCGCCCAGGGCCGATTTGTTGTCGCTGCCGTCGAGTTCGCTCATCGCCGCATCGACCGCCACCTGATCGAGGGCGCTCAGGCCGCACAGGGCCGGTGCGATTCGCTCTTCGATGTTCTCCACCGCCTTGCTGACGCCCTTGCCGAAATAGGCGCGGCCGCCATCGCGCAGTTCATGGGCCTCATGGGCACCGGTGCTGGCGCCGCTGGGCACGATGGCGCGACCGCTCACCCCTCCCTCCAGCCAGACTTCCGCTTCGACGGTGGGGGTGCCACGGGAATCGAGCACCTCCCGGGCGACGATCGAATCGATCACGAAGTCGAGGGAATCGAGCACGGACACCGGTGCAGCACTTGCCGGATCCTATGGGTCGCCCCTGCCGGCCCCGCTGTGCCGATGCGCACGGCGTGAGGGCTTGTCGCTGCCCCCGGAATCGCCCCGGTGGCCGGTCGGTCGATGCCTCCCTGTCGGGCCAGGGTTCCCTGGCAGGGCAGGGTGATGTGCCAGCAGGCCCGGTTTTGCGTCCGCAGGCTCAGGCTCGTGCCAGCGGCCACGCCGGCACGCCGGCACCCCCGACTCCGTCGCCGCTGACGCCACTCCCTGGGCAGTACCCCGCCGCCCGAGGCCACCCCTGCTGGCCACAATGGGGCGATTGCCGCGAACTCGGATGCGACTGCTCCACACGATGCTGCGCGTGGGTCACCTCGAGCGCTCGATCCGCTTCTACACCGAGGTGCTCGGCATGCAGCTGCTGCGCCGCCGGGACAATCCCGAACATCGCTACACCCTGGCCTTCGTGGGCTATGGCCCTGAGAGCGAAACCGCCGTGCTCGAACTCACCCACAACTGGGATACCGAGCATTACGAGCTCGGCACTGCCTACGGCCATATCGCGATCGGCTGCGACGACGTGGCGGCCACCTGCGAGGCGATCCGTCGCCAGGGGGGTGTCGTGGTGCGTGAACCCGGCCCGGTGAAAGGAGGCAGCACCGTGATCGCCTTCGTGGAGGATCCCGATGGCTACCGGATCGAACTGATCGAACGCCCGCAGCAGCCGGCTGCCGCCCCTGTCCCCACGCCCTGAGCGATGCCTTCCGCTTCCCCCCCGGCCCGTCGGCCCGCCAGCCTCACCGCCCAGCCGGAGCGGTTCAGCGAGGAGGCCTGGGATCTGCTGCTCGCCAGCCAGGACACGGCCCGGCTGTGGCGCAGCGGTGAGCTGGATGTGGAGCATCTGCTGCTGACCCTGCTGCGCGACCGGCGCCATGGGGCCTGGATCGAGCCGCTGCCGATCGAACCGGAGCGCCTGCTCGATCAGCTCGAAGCCCTGTGCGCCGAGCAGCCCCCCGCCCGCGACGACACCCTCTACATCGGAGAGGCCCTCGAGGATCTGCTGGAGGCTGCCGATCGGGCCCGTGCCGCCCAGGCGGACAGCGAGATCGACATCCCGCATCTTCTGCTGGCCCTGGTGCGGGAGCCCCGCATCGGCGCAGCGCTGCTGGCCCAGGAGGGCCTGAGCGAAGACCTGTTGCTGCGCCAGTGGCGTCCCGGCGGCAGCACGTCGCCCCGGCGCATGGAGGTGCCCCCCTCCTCCAGGCCGGTGGTGGCGGCGGCCAGCCCCCGCGAGGTCCCGGGCCCGCGGGAGCCGCTGCGGGAGAGAGGCGTCGTCCCGGCCGCGGCACGGGGGGAAGGGCCGCGGCGCCGCCCGGCCGCAGCCGAGGACGACTGGGTGGATGGCGGCAGCCCTGAAGCCACCAACGCCGGCCGTGCCGCTGCGCTCCAGGCCCCGATGGGCAGCGGCGAGAGCTTGCGGGCCGGCGCTGTCGGCGAGGCAGACAACGCTCTGCGGCTGGAACGGATCAGCTCTGAGGAGGGCGAGGCAACGGCGGGGGAACGCACCGCCCTGGAGCGCTTCGGGCGTGACCTCACCGCCCTGGCGGCCGCCGGCCGGCTCGATCCGGTGGTGGGCCGCGACCAGGAGATCCGTCGCCTGATCCAGGTGCTGTCGCGCCGTGGCAAGAACAATCCGGTGCTGATCGGTGAACCGGGGGTGGGCAAGACGGCCGTGGCCGAGCTGCTGGCCCAGCGGATCGTCGCCGGCGAGGTGCCCGATGCCCTGCGCGGGGTGCGGCTGGTGTCGCTCGATCTCGGTGCCCTGATCGCCGGTGCCAAGTTCCGCGGTCAGTTCGAGGAACGGCTTCGACGGGTGCTGGCCGAGGTGCGCGAGGGCGAGGGCAGCCCCGGCAGCGCAGCCACAGGCGGTAGCGCAGCCACAGGCGGTGTGGTGCTGTTCATCGATGAGCTGCACACCGTGGTGGGCAGCGACCGCTCCGGGCCCGATGCCGCCGGCATCCTCAAGCCGGTGCTGGCCCGCGGTGAGCTGCGCTGCATCGGTGCCACCACCCCGGAGGAGTACCGCCGCACGATCGAGAAGGATCCGGCCCTGGAGCGGCGCTTCCAGCAGGTGCTGATCCGCGAACCCGATCCCGACACCTGTCTGCAGATCCTGCGGGGCCTGCGGGAGCGCTACGAGCTGCACCACGGCGTGGCGATCACCGATGCGGCCCTGGCGGCGGCGGCCCGCCTGGCGGATCGCTACATCGCCGATCGCTGCCTGCCTGATGCGGCGATCGACCTGGTCGATGAGGCGGCCGCCCAGCTGCGCATGGAGGTGAGCGCCAAACCCCAGGTGGTGGAGGCGGCGGAGGTGCGGCTCAGGCAGGTGGAACTGGCCCTGCTCTCCGCCGAGGCGGCACCGCTGGCGGAGCGCGTGCAGCTGCAGGAGGAGCGACGCCAGGCCCAGGCGGATCTGGAGGCGCTGCAGGTGCGTTGGGCGGCGGAGCGGGAGCGGCTGGTGGAGCTGCGGCAGCTGCTGCAGCAGGATGAGGATCTGCGCCACGCCATCGCCGAGGCGGAGCGGGCCGGCGATCTGGAGGAGGCGGCCCGGCTGGACTACGACCAGCTGCACGGTCTGCAGCAGCGGCGGCGCGAGCTGGAATCCGAGCTGGAGGCCGAGCCGATGCTGCGCGAGCAGGTGGAACCGGGCGACATCGCCGATGTGGTGGCCCGCTGGACCGGCATCCCGGTGCAGCGCCTGCTGGCGGGCGAGCGGCAGAAGCTGCTGGAGCTGGAACAGCAGCTGGGGGGGCGTGTCATCGGTCAGAGCGAGGCGGTGGCGGCGGTGGCGGCGGCGATCCGCCGCGCCCGCGCCGGCATGCAGGCCCCCACCCGACCGGTGGGTTCGTTTCTGTTCCTCGGCCCCACCGGTGTCGGCAAGACGGAACTGGCCAAGGCGCTGGCGGCGGCCCTGTTCGATGAGGAGGAGGCGCTGGTGCGGCTCGACATGAGTGAATTCATGGAGCGCAATGCCGTGGCCCGCCTGGTGGGGGCGCCGCCGGGCTACGTGGGCTACGAGGAGGGGGGGCAGCTCACCGAGGCGGTGCGGCGCCGGCCCTATGCGGTGCTGCTGCTCGACGAGGTGGAGAAGGCCCACCCGGAGGTGTTCAACCTGCTGCTGCAGGTGCTCGATGACGGCCGACTCACCGACTCCCAGGGCCGCACGGTCGATTTCCGCCACACGGTGGTGATCATGACCAGCAACCTGGCCAGCCGCGCGATCCTGGAGCATGCCCGCGGCGGCCTCGATGAGCCGGGCCTGGAGCGGGCCGTGGACGAGGCGCTGGCCCAGCGCTTCCGGCCGGAATTCCTCAACCGCATCGATGAGGTGATCCGCTTCCGGCCCCTCAGTCCGGCCGATCTGCAGCGGATCGTGCGGCTGCAGCTCGATGCGCTGGCGGGTCTGCTGGCCGAGCAGCAGCTCAGCCTGGAGATCGAGGAGGAGGTGGTGACGGCCCTGGCGGAACAGGGCTACGAGCCGGAATACGGAGCCCGGCCCCTGCGGCGGGTGCTGCGGCGACGGCTGGAGAATCCGCTGGCCACCGCCTTGCTGGAGGATCGCTTCCGCGGTGCCTCCGGGGTGCGCATCCGGCGCGCCGATCCGGCTGGCGAGGAGCCCGGCATCAGCGTCGCCGGGGAGCTGTGCTTCCTGCCGCTCGGGGCCTGAGAGCAGCCACATCCGGTAGGGTGATCGTTTGCCGACGCGGACGCCAGCGCCGCCAGGCTTTCTCCTGTGGCTCCGCCGCCCGATCCGTGGCTCAGATCACCCCATCCGGCTCCACCCAGAGCGATTCCGACCGGCCCATCGCCAGTGGAGGTGCGGGGGTTAATGCCGCTGCGGCTCCGCCTTCGGAGGAGGACGGCGAGGCGTCCCGCGAGGCCGAGAACGGCGGCGGCGGTGTCCTGGCCGGCACCCTGGGCGAGCTGCGCAAGGTGGTCTGGCCGAGCCGCCAGCAGCTGTTCAGCGAGTCGATCGCCGTCATCTTGATGGTGAGCCTGTCGGCGGCCTCGATCGCCGCCCTCGACCGCTTCTACCGCTGGGTTTCGCTGCAGGTGTTCCGTTGATGCCCCCTTTCCCCCCCGCCGTGTCCGAAAGCGACGTCGATCTGTCCGAGCTGGCCGCAGCGGCCAGCGAAGCGGCCCCCACCGCCGGTGAAGCCGCGGCGGCGGCGCCGGAGAAACCCCAGGTGGCCCGCTGGTATGCCGTCCAGGTGGCCTCCAGCTGCGAGAAGAAAGTGAATGCCACCCTCGAGCAGCGGGCCGTCACCCTCGGTGTGGAGAGCAAGATCCTCGAGATCGAGATCCCCCAGACTCCCGGCGTCAAACTGAAGAAGGACGGCAGCCGTCAGTCGATCGAGGAGAAGGTGTTCCCCGGCTATGTGCTGGTGCGCATGGTGCTGGATGAGGACACGATGATGGCGGTGCGCAGCACCCCGAACGTGATCAACTTCGTCGGGGCCGAGGATCGGCGCGCCACCGGCAAGGCCCGCGGCCACATCAAGCCCAGGCCCCTGAGCCGCAGCGAGGTGGAGCGCATCTTCCGCCGCGCCACCGAGAAGAAGCCGGTGGTCAAGGTCGACCTGATGGAGGGTGATCAGATCCTGGTCACCGCCGGTCCGTTCAAGGATTTCCAGGGCGAGGTGATCGAGGTGTCCGGCGAGCGCAGCAAGCTCAAGGCGCTGCTGTCGATCTTCGGTCGCGAGACCCCGGTCGAACTCGAGTTCTCGCAGATCAGCAAGCAGAGCTGATCGCCGTGCCCCCCCGCCCGCTGGGGTGTACGGTCGCCTGTTCCCCCTGCGGGAAATTTCCACCGCTCCCTCCCGGGGGAGCCGTTTCTTCCGCACCCCGCGGGGTGCGCCACTCCCAGCCCAGCCGATGGCCAAGAAAGTCGTAGCCGTGATCAAGCTGGCCCTCCAGGCCGGCAAAGCCAACCCCGCACCGCCGGTGGGCCCTGCCCTCGGCCAGCACGGGGTCAACATCATGGCGTTCTGCAAGGAGTACAACGCCCGCACCCAGGACAAGGCCGGCTATGTGATTCCGGTGGAGATCTCGGTCTTCGAAGACCGCAGCTTCACCTTCATCACCAAGACGCCGCCCGCGTCGGTGCTGATCTCCAAGGCGGCCGGCATCGAAAAGGGTGCCGCCACCTCCGCCAAGGGCCAGGTCGGCAGCATCAGCCGCGCCCAGCTCGAGGAGATCGCCAAGACCAAGCTGCCCGACCTCAACTGCAGCAGCGTCGATTCCGCCATGCGCATCATCGAGGGCACCGCCCGCAACATGGGCGTCGCCGTTCTCGACTGACCCCGGACGCCATCCGTCCTGCGTCGCTGTCACGCCTCGCCCGTCCGGGTTCTCCGCCCCTGGCGATGGCCAAGCTGCGGCCGCCTGTTGTCTGACCACCCATTCACCCCGCCGGGGGAGACCGAACCGGTCGCTCGCACCCCTTCCCTGTCATGCCCAAAGTTTCCAAGCGTTTCACCGCTCTGGCCGCCAAGGTCGAAGATCGCGCCTACACCCCCCAGGAGGCGCTGGAGCTGGTGAAGACCAACGCCAACGCCAAGTTCGATGAAACGATCGAGGCCCATGTGCGCCTCGGCATCGATCCCAAGTACACCGATCAGCAGCTGCGCACCACCGTGGCTCTGCCCCACGGCACCGGTCAGACGATCCGCATCGCCGTGATCGCCCGCGGTGAGAAGGTGGCCGAAGCCAAGGCCGCCGGTGCCGACCTGGCCGGCGACGACGATCTGGTGGAGAGCATCGCCGGCGGCGCGATGGATTTTGACCTGCTGATCGCCACCCCGGACATGATGCCCAAGGTGGCCAAGCTGGGCCGGGTGCTCGGTCCCCGTGGCCTGATGCCCAACCCCAAGGCCGGCACTGTCACCACCGATCTGGGCGGCGCCATCGCTGAGTTCAAGGCCGGCAAACTCGAATTCCGCGCTGATCGCACCGGCATCGTGCACGTGCGCTTCGGTAAGGCCAGCTTCGAGGCCGACAAGCTGCTCGACAACCTCAAGGCCCTGCAGGAAACGATCGACCGCAACAAGCCCAGCGGTGCCAAGGGTCGCTACTGGCGCTCCCTCTACGTCACCTCCACCATGGGTCCCTCGGTGCAGGTCGACTTCAGCGCGCTGCAGGACATCAAACAGGAAGGCTGAGCTGCCGCTCCTGCCACCCACCCCGGCCCTTGCGGTTCGGGGGCAGCCCTTCATCGGCGAGATTCGCGCCGGCGGAGGGCTTTTTTGGTGGTCCGGCAGCGCAGGCCGTCGTGTAGGTTGGTGAGCTGGTTTCGACCAGACGGGCACGCGCCCCACCCAAGACAGCAGGTGATGCCGGGGTTGGTTTTCCAGCCCATCGCTGTCCTCGCTCAGTGCTCCCGGTTTCCGGTGAGCTGATGTCGCTTCCGCACGACGGAGCGGCTCCTGCGAGATCGCAGCCGCGCTGTAAATCCTGCCGAGGTGATCGCGAACCAGCACGCCCCCCGGGAGCCATCCCGAACGGAGCGGAGCAGGCGGCGGCCTCACCTTTCCCTGGCATGCGGATGCACCGCCACGCCACGGGGGTCTACGGGCCGCGTCCCACGCTTGTTCCCCTCGACTCGTTCCACTCCCTATGGGCCGCACGCTGGAGAGCAAGCAACAGATCGTCGAAGAGCTCAAGGGGCTCCTCGGGGAAGCCGAGATGGCGCTGGTTCTTGATTTCAAGGGCCTGAGCGTCAAGGAGATGACCGACCTGCGGACCCGTCTGCAGGCCTCCAACGGTGTCTGCAAGGTGACCAAAAACACCTTGATGCGCCGGGCCATCGATGGTGACAACACCTGGGCCAACCTCGACTCCCTTCTCACCGGCACCAATGCCTTCGTCCTGGTCAAGGGTGATGTCGGCGGTGCGGTGAAGGCCATTCAGGCCTTCCAGAAGGACACCAAGAAGTCGGAGACCAAGGGCGGCCTCTTTGAAGGCCAGCTCCTGTCCCAGGCGGATATCCAGGCCATCGGGGATCTGCCTTCCCGCGAGGTGCTCATGGCCCAGATCGCCGGTGCGATCAATGGTGTGGCCACCAAGCTGGCGGTGGGCATCAACGAAGTTCCCTCCGGCCTGGCCCGCGCCCTCAAACAGGTTGCCGACGGCGAAGGTCAGGCTTCCTGAGCCTGTCCTGCCGCAGCGCCTCCGGGCGCCTCGACACCTTTCCTTTTCAGATCTGTTGCTGAATCTCAATCATGTCCGCTACCACTGACAACATTCTCGAACAGCTGAAGACCCTTTCGCTGCTGGAAGCTTCTGAGCTTGTCAAGCAGATCGAAGAGGCCTTCGATGTGTCCGCCGCCGCTTCCGCCGGTGTCGTGATGGCCGCCGCTCCTGCGGCTGCTGCCGAAGCTGCCGAAGAGCAGACCGAATTCGACGTCATCCTCGATGGCTTCGATGCCGCTGCCAAGATCAAGGTGCTGAAGGCGGTGCGCGAAGCCACCGGTCTGGGCCTCGGCGAAGCCAAGGCTCTGGTGGAAGCCGCTCCCAAGGCGGTGAAGGAAGGCATCAGCAAGGCCGATGCCGAAGCCCTCAAGAAGGCGATCGAAGAAGCCGGCGGCAAGGTCACGATCAAGTGATCCCGTCTGCCGTGGCCCTGTGCCGCGGTCCGCTCATCGGGCCCCCATCTGGGGGCCTTTTTTGTTGGGATGCTGCAGTGGCCATCCGAAAGCCAGGTCCCCATCTCAGCCTTGCGTGCGTCCATCCCGTGGGTGGCTGGGCTCCGTCTGAGTCCAGCGCGATCGGCGCGAATCCAGCCGTGCCCGGTCCAGGGGCTCGCCCGGATGGATCGCTTCTGCCGCGGATCCGCGTTCTGTTTCCCCTGGCCGGCTGGCGACAGTCGCGGCAGAGTGGGCCCCTTGTGTTCCGTTCCGAGATGGCTGGCATCAACCACTGGAGCATCACCCTCGCCGGCTCTCGCAGCTGTAGGCCCCGTTGGCTTGCGGACAACGGCCATTTCAGCTCCAACCCGGCTCGCGCTCTGCGGCTGGTCACTCCGGAAGTGGCTGCCAGACGCCTGCAGCACTACATGACCCTGCGCGGCTGGCCGCCCGAGGTGATGGAACGGTTTCGCCTCGTGCCCTCGCCGCCTTTGCCCTGCACCCGCCACAGGCCAGGCGTTGAGGCTGCCTCTGCAGCCTGAAACGGGCTTGGTTGGGTCCTGAAACGTCCACCGGGTGAGTTCCGGCTCGGAGCCCGGCTCGACTTGAGCGTGGCGCTCGCCCTGTGGGTTGCCGCTGGCTGGGCCTGCGGATCGTCGAGGTTCGCGATCGCTCCTTCGCAGCGGATTCGAAGCCTGCCATCCATGAAAAAGCCCCCGCCGAAGCGAGGGCTGAAGGTTGAAACACCTTGGAATCAATCAATGATTAAGGCGAATCAAACCGGGCTGTTGATCAGCCAATGACAGGAGCGGTCAGCGCAACCGGGGTGGCCTCAGCGGCAGCCAGGTCGAGCGGGAAGTTGTGAGCGTTGCGCTCGTGCATCACTTCCATACCCAGACCAGCGCGGTTGAGGATGTCAGCCCAGGTGTTCAGCACACGACCCTGGGAATCGAGGATC
>JBJTQH010000144.1:0-4009 GCA_046075505.1 Cyanobium sp.
CACCACATCCTCAAGACCGACGAAGGCGCCACCGCAGATGAACAGGATCTGGCTGGTGTCGATCTGGATGCAGTCCTGATACGGATGCTTGCGCCCCCCCTGGGGCGGCACGTTGGCGACGGTGCCCTCCAGCAGCTTCAGCAGGGCCTGCTGCACCCCTTCGCCGGAGACATCGCGGGTGATCGAGGGGTTCTCGCTCTTGCGGGCGATCTTGTCGATCTCATCGATGTAGATGATGCCGCGCTGCGCCTGATCGACATCCAGATCGGCCTTCTGCAGCAGCCGCAGCAGGATGTTCTCCACGTCCTCTCCGACGTAACCCGCCTCGGTGAGCGTGGTGGCATCGGCCACGGCGAAAGGAACATCCAGCAGTTCAGCCAGAGACTGGGCCAGAAGGGTCTTGCCACAGCCGGTGGGACCGATCAGCAGGATGTTCGATTTGTGCAGCCGGGTGGCGGTGTGGTCGGTCTCCCCTTTTCCGTCCCCCTGCCAGGCGAGGCGCTTGTAGTGGTTGTAGACCGCCACCGACAGCACCTTCTTGGCTTCCTCCTGCCCCACCACCTGCTGATCGAGCACGCTCTTGATCTGCTGAGGCTTGGGAATCGAGGCGAGGGTGGGCGCCGACCGACTCGGCTTGTTGCGGGCCGGGGGACGTCGCGGATGGTCGTGGGCGGGGCGGCCGGCCGGGCTCTGGCCCTCCACCAGCTCCTCATCGAGGATCTCGTTGCAGAGATCGATGCATTCATCGCAGATGTAGACGCCCGGCCCGGCGATCAGCTTGCGGACCTGCTCCTGCGACTTGCCGCAGAACGAGCATTTGAGGTGGGCGTCGAATTTGGCCATTCAGCGACGGGCGGGGCGGCGAGGGGCGGGAAGGATGGCGGTGGCAGGATGGGAGCGCACACCGATCAGGATCACCCGGAAGCCACCGGCTGCCCGCTGTCCTTAAGGAATTCAGCGGAGGCCTGCCCAGGGCGGGCGCGGCCCCGGGGGCTGGGCGGGCGGACTCAGGTGCCGGCCGGCAGGCCCGTTCCTTCGACAACCCGATCGATCAGGCCGTATTCAACCGCTTCCGCCGGCGAAAGGAAGTAGTCGCGGTCGGTATCCTCGGCGATCTTCTCCAGCGGCTGACCGGTGTGTTCGGCCAGCAGGCCGTTGAGCGTCTCCTTCAGATACAGGATCTCGCGGGCCTGGATCTCGATATCGACCGCCTGGCCCTGGGCACCGCCGAGGGGCTGGTGGATCATGATCCGGGCGTTGGGGAGAGCCAGCCGCTTGCCGCGCTGACCGCCTGAGAGCAGGAAGGCACCCATGCTGGCGGCCAGGCCGTAGCAGATGGTGACCACATCAGGGGCCACCTGCTGCATGGTGTCGTAGATGGCGAGACCCGCGGTGACCGAGCCGCCCGGGGAGTTGATGTAGAGCTGGATGTCCTTCTCGGGATCCTCGGCCTCGAGGAACAGCAGCTGGGCCACCACGGCATCCGCCACCGCATCGTCGACGCCGCTGCCCAGGAAGATGATCCGCTCGCGGAGCAGACGGGAATAGATGTCAAAGGCCCGTTCGCCGCGGCCCGACTGCTCAACCACCGTCGGCAGCACGCCGGGGGCGGCACTGGGCAGGGACAGCCCGGGGCGTTGACCCTGCCAGAGGTTCTGGATCGGATGGGGACGCACGCCCCCCAGCGACGGCGGGCAGGCCGGCATGGAGTCGCGCTGCGGCTGAGGCATCACAGGCTGGGTGGGATCGAACACGCGGGCGCGGACGGCCGGAGAGTGGAGTCAATCTATGGGGTCTGCCGCAAAGCCGGCCGTGGGGTCTGCCGGAAGGCCGGACGTGGGTCTGCCGCCAAGCGGCCGTTGGGTCTGACGCCAGGCGGCCGCGGCATCCGCCGCAGGACGGGCGGTGGGACCTGCGGCAAGGCCGGCTGTGGGCTGTGCCGGAAGGCCGGCCGTGCATCGGCCGTTGCGCGAGCGGTGGATTGCGGGCGGGGATGGGCCTGGCCGTCACCGCCGAGGCTGGCTTGATCACCGCCGAGCGTGCCCGCGCGATGGCACGGGGGGCAGGCAGCCACCCCCGGCATCTGTGCTCCTCAGGCCCCAGCGTCAGACGCTTCGGCGGCAGCGGCCGCATCACCAGCGTCGGCTCCGGCGTCGGCCGGCGCGGCCACCTTGTCGCGGATGGTGCTGTTGGCCTCCAGCCAGTCGATCAGCTTGTCCTGCAGCAGATCATCGGCAACAGCGGCCTGCAGACGCTGCGCATCGATGCGCCCGGCGCTGTCGCTGAGCTCACGGCGCACCTCGCGCACCTTCGCCTCGATCTCCTCCTCGCTCACCGTGATCGCTTCGGCCTCCGCCAGCGCCTGCAGCGCCAGGTTGCGACGCAGGCGCTTCTCCGCCTCACCGCGGGAGGTGTCGCGCAGGCTGCGCACCAGATCCGGGGTGAACAGCCGCCGCACATCCATGCCCTGCTGCGCGAGCTGTGCGGCCGTCTGTTCGATCAGCGCGCGAATCTCCTCCTGCACCATGCTTTCCGGCAGCTCCACCTCAAGCTGTTCCACCAGGGTCTCCACCAGGGCCTCGCGGCGGTTGGAGCGGTGTTGGCGCTCCGCGTCCTCCCGCAGGCGGGTCTCCAGATCGCTGCGCAGCTCGGCGATCGTCTGGCGGTCGCTGGCCTGCTGGGCGAAGCTGTCGTCGAGTGGCGGCAGCTCGCGGGCCTTGAGTTCGATCAGGGTGATGCTGAAGCTGGCCTCACGCCCGGCGGCCTCCTCATTGGCATAGGTGTCCGGGAAGCGGCAGCTGACCGTGCGGGTCTCGCCCACCGCCATGCCGAGGATGCCTTCCACGAAGCCGGGGATCATGCGCCCCTCCTCGAGTTCCACCTCGAGGCCATCGGAGCTGCCACCCTCAATCGGTTCGCCGCTGTCGCCATAGGTGCCCTGGAAGCTCACTTCAGCGACGTCGCCGGCGGCCGCAGGCCGGTCCTCCACCGGCACCAGGGTGGCCAGGCGGCGCTGGGCTTCGCTCAGCCGTTCGTCGACCACAGCGGGATCGAAGACCACCGCCTCGGCCTCGGCCTCCAGGCCGCGGGTGCTGCGCAGGCTGGGGGTGGGCTCGACATCGATCTCCAGGGTGAAGCTGAGATCACGGCCCGGTTCAAACCGTTCCAGCACCGCCTCGAAGCCCCCCTCCAGCGCCGGGTTGCCGAGGGCCCTGATCTCCTCCTGGCGCACGGCATCGCGGAAGCAGCTGTCCACCAGCTCCTCCAGGGCGGTGGCACGCAGGCGCAGAGGGCCGATCTGCTGCAGCAGCACAGGCCTGGGCACCTTGCCTTTGCGGAACCCGGGCAACTTGGCAGTACGGCTGAGCTGGTCCAGAGCCGCCTCATAGCTGGCGCGGCAACGACTGCCAGGCACCGCCACCTCCACAGCCAGACGGCTGCCGGGCCGGGGGCTGGTGCTCACCTGCAGGGCGTCGGCGCTGCCGGCCCCACCACCGGCTGGGGCGGTACCGGTCGGGCGGGTATCAGAGGTGCTGGCAGCTGGACTCATCGAGAGGACCCGGGCGTAGCGAATCGACGATCCTAGGAAGTGATCGCCCCCTCCCCTCAGCCACGGCCGTGCCCCGGGGCCCACGCCGGATGCAGGGCCGGCTGGAGAGCCTCCCTGAGGCCGCGCCGACCGGAACCTGCGGCCGGAACAGGTGGCCAGAACAGGTGGCACCGAACGGAACGGGCAGGACCGCAAGGCATTGATCCGCCTCTGCGCCCGCTCGAGGCGATCTGCAGCAACGGGGGCTCCGCCGCGAGCGGGGCCACAGGCGATCGACAGCGCGGCATCGACAGCCGGGCCTCCCCCAGCGCAAGCCCCCTCTTGATCAGCAACAAACCTCCGCAGACCTGAGCCGCCGCTCCGGCTGCGGTTCGCAACCGATTCCGGCCACGAGCAGACGTTGTAGTAAACCCTTGAGATAGAACCGTCGGTTGAAGCGATAAGACATCTCTGCAAGAT
>JBJTQH010000145.1:0-30950 GCA_046075505.1 Cyanobium sp.
TGGCCCGGGAGCCGTTGGCCCGCGAGAGCGGGCGTTGGTGCGGGAAGGCCACGGGGCCGGGCGCGTTTGCTGCGCAGAATGCTGGCAGCTGCCGCGTGCCGGTCCTTGATCCGTCTCCCCCGGTTGCTGGCGATCACCTGCTGTGGAACCGGCGCTGCGGTGCTGCTGGGGTGGAGGTTGCAGGCGCAGCGGCCGCTGCTCACCCCAGCCACGCCGGTCGCCACCCTCGAGCGGGTGCGGCGCTGGTCGCCCGATCCGGTGCGGCGCCGCGAGGCCAGCCTGCTGCTGGCGGCACGCCCTGCGGCGGCCGACGATCCGCAGCGGCAGCGGCAGGTGCTGCGCCATCAGGGCTGGGGGGCTGATCCGTTGGCGGCCCCGGTGCTGCGGCGCGAGGCCCGGGCCGCGGAAGCGCTGCAACGCCCCTTGCAGGCGCAGGCGCTGTGGCGGGCGCTCTGGCGCCGTTTTCCCACCGATCCCGCCGCCGCTGATGCGCTCTACAGCCTTGGTCGTGACCGGCGGGCGGATCGCCTGCTGCTGCTGCAGCGCTTTCCCGCCCATCCGGCGGCCCTGGCGGCAGCCCTGGAGGCTGGCCCCGAGCCGGCGTTGCGTCGTCTGGGGGTCCTGCATCTGGCCCGCTGGGGCCCGCGCTGGCCCGGGGCCGAGGAGCGGTTGCGGCGCGCCTGCGGGCCCGGAGTGGAGTGGACACCATCCCAGCGGGCCAGCCTGGCTTCGGCGCTGGCCGAGCTGGGTGACAGCGAGGCCGCCCTGCGCTGCGCCAGGGGCGGCGCCCCCCTGAGTGCCCCGGCCCAGCTGGCCCTGGCCCGCTCCCTGCTGCAGCGCGAGGCCGCCCTGCATCCCCAGGCGGTGGCGATGCTGCTGGACCTGGCCCGTCGCACCCCGGCGGTGCCGCAGGCGGAGGAGGCTGTACGGCTGCTCAGTGTCCTGGAGGGGGAGGAGAGTGAGGCGGCCCTGGCCCGTCTGCCGGATCGCCATCGCAACGGCGCCGCGGTGGCGGCCCGTCGGGCCCTAGCGGCCGGGCAGGACGGGCCGGTGCTGCACGTGCTGCGTCGCTGGCCGGCGGATCCTGCCATCTGGGATCTGCAATGGGAACGCAGCCGCCAGCAGCTGCTGGCGGGGCGCTGGGCGGCGGCCCGCACCCTGCTGCAGGCCATCGACGGGCGGCAGCTGTCACCACCGCTGGAGGCGCGTCGCCGCTTCTGGCTCGGCTATGCCCTGGCGCGGCTGGGGGAACGGCACCGGGCCCGTGACACCTGGCGTCAGCTGCAGCGGCAGCATCCCGGCGGCTACTACGGCTGGCGTGCGGCGGTGCAGCTCGGCGGTGGGGCCCTGCCGCTCAGCCGGGAGGTGGCCGCAGCGGCTTTGAGCGGCCGGTCGGCCCCAGGGATATCGCCGGCGGCCGCCTGGCAACCGCTCGACAGCGGCGATCCGGAGCTCGATCGCCTCTGGCGTCTCGCCCAGCGCACCGAGGCCTGGGAGAGCTGGCGCCATCGCCGGGGCGGCAGGCCACCGCAGGACAGCCAGGCGCTGCTGGTGGAGGGTCGGCTGCGGCAGGCCGTCGGCGATGACTGGATCGGGCTGGGCCAGCTGGAGCAGGCCCTGATGCGCCTGCCTGCCGATCAATGCAGGATGCACCGACAGCTGGAGCGGGATCTGCATCCGATCCGTTTCCCGCAGGCGTTCGCCCAGGCGGCCCGGCGCCACGGCCTGCAGGAGGCGTTGCTGCTGGGATTGGCGAAACAGGAATCGCGCTTCACGCCGGCGGTGCATTCGGCGGTGGGGGCGGTGGGGCTGATGCAGCTGATGCCGGAGACCGCGGCGGAACTGGCCGGCCGGAGCCTCACCGCGGCCGAGCTGGAGGAGCCGCAGCGCAACAGCGAGCTCGGCGCTTCCTATCTGCGTCGGCTGTTGCAGCAATGGCAGCACAATCCCTGGCTGACGATCGCCAGTTACAACGCCGGGCCAGGCGCGGTGCAGAGCTGGATCGAGCCGCGCCTGCAGCAGGCCCCGGAGCTGTGGGTGGAGGCCATTCCCTATCCGGAGACCCGTCTCTATGTGAAGAAGGTGCTCGGCAATGTCTGGAGCTATCAGCAGCAGCGGCTCCCGGGCTGTGGGGCGCCGCGGCACTGAAGGGGGGCGTGCCGTCACGCTGCAACGCGGGTCCGATGGCGCCGCCACGAGCGTCAGGTTGCGGTTGCGCTTGTGGCTGCGGTGGAGGTGGAGGTCGAGGCAGTGGTTGCGGCAGCCACGGCTGGGCCGATCCAGGGGGGGCTCCGTGCCCCTCTCTCCCACGTCTCCATCGGCTGGGGACGGCTGCGGCTCCAGCTGAGGTCGGCTGGGGTCGGGGGATGACTTAGTTCTGCTGCTCGCCGCTGGATTCGCTCGCCTCGCTGTTCTCCTCGGAGGGCACCGGATCGGCCAGGCCGGGGGTCTCGGCATCGGCTGCGCTCCGGGGCGATCCCTCAGCGCCGCTGGCCGGCCGGCGGCGCGGTTGGTCGGGGCTCAGATCCGTGCGCGCGGGCTCTGCCGCGGCCGCTCCGGTTGCCGGAGCCAGGGCCGGGGCGCGCCGCACGGCGGCCGGCTCCAGGGACTGACGGCGATGGGCGGCTGATCGGGGCGGTACGGGATGGAGCAGGGGGCGCACGGAGGCCTCGATGCTGCGGCCGAGGCTGACGCCACCGAGCACCAGCACGCTGAGGATCAGGGTCATCACCAACGGCGCCACCACCACCCGCAGCCGCACCAGATCCAGCCGGGCCAACAGCACCGCCGAGGCCAGGATCAGCACGTTGGAGAGCACCTCCAGGTGCAGCAGATACAGCCCGCCGGTGATCACCAGCAGCAGGCTCACCACCAGGCTCGCCACCCGGCTGGCGGCCATCACTGAGGAGAGGCGCTGCAGCAGCAGCTCCGGAATCGTGCACACCACCACCACCACCAGGGCCTGCAGGCATTCCGCCGACCAGACCAGTGTGGTGAGGGCTTCCACGCCGGCATCGGTCTCGGTGATCGGGCGGCTCCAGTGCAGGCCGAGGTAGACGCTGATCAGCAGCAGCAGCAGCAGCAGCGGTGCCCGCAGCGGCAGCAGGATCAGGCTGAACAGGGTGGTCATCGGGTCTCCAGCACCAGGGAGATCGCATCCAGCGGGCAGCTGGGGATGCACTGCTCGCACACCAGGCAGCGTGCCCCATCGAAGTGCAGGCGGTTGGTCGAGGTGTCGAACCGCAGGGCACCGCTGGGGCAGATGCTTGAGCAGATGCCGCAGTCGACGCAGCGTTCGGCCTCGATGCGGATCTCGCCGGGGGCGCGGCGCAGCTGCAGGCCCTGCCGCTCGAGCCAGAGCTCGGCGGCATCGAGTGCATCGATGTCACCGGAGAGCTCCACCACCATCGTGCCGCTCTGATTCGGCGCGATCTGGGCGCGCAGGATCTTGGCGGCGATGTCGAAATCCACCGCCAGGCGATAGGTGATCGGCAGATGCACCGTCTCGCGGGGGAAATGGAGAGTGAGCCGCCGCTTCACGGAGCCGGGATCCTGAAGCTGGAAGCTAGCAACGCTGCCCGCTGCGGTCCCGCCTGCGTGGATCCCCTTGCGCGGGTCTCCGGCCAGGCCCCTGCGCCCGGATCACCATCAGAAGCTGAGGCGGGCCCGAACCCGGATCCCCCTGGTCGCTCTGCTCGCGCCTGCCCCGGTCCCGCCGGCGAGCGGCAGATCAGGCGCTGCCGCATCCTCATGGGAGCGCAGGGTGGGAGCGCAGGTCGCAACCGCCGCTGCCAGAGTGCCCGGGCAATCCGGAGCAGTGCTGTTCATGGCCCCCACCCCGCCCGAGTCCGCCACCGGCATGGGCCGCACCGAGCGGATGGTGCTGGCGGCCGTCGCGGCGCTGCTGGCCGTGCTGCTGCTGTGGCTGCGCGGTGGTCTGCATCCGGAGGCGCCGCTGGAGCGCCTGGCGCGCCAATCCCTGGATCTGCCGGTGGCCCTCGCCGATGGCCGCCCCACCCTGGTGGAGTTCTATGCCGACTGGTGTGAGGCCTGCCGGGCGATGGCGCCGGCGATGGATGCCCTGGAACAGCAGCATCGCGGGGCGCTCGATGTGGTGCTGCTCAATGTGGACAACCCGCGCTGGGAGGCGGAACTGGAGCGCTACGAAGTCAATGGCATCCCGCAGCTGGAGCTATTCGATGCCGCCGGCAGCCCTGTGGGGCGTGCGATCGGGGCCCGGCGTCCGGGGGAACTGCAGGCTCTGGTGGAGGCCCTGATCACCGCCGAGCCGCTGCCGGCCCTCGCCGGGGTGGGGGCGACCAGCGCCCTGACAGCCTCTGACAGCGCCGCGGTGGATCCGGCTGCCCCTCTCGCCGGCGGAGCGTCGCGGTCGCTGCCGGCGACGATGGCCGGCCCCCGCAGCCACGGCTGATCCGGTTCCGCTGCCAGGGTCCTGGCCTGATGGCATGGTTGGGCTGCTGCGGGTTGTTCAGCCCCGCCCCTACGCACCCTGATCGCCATGGATCCCCGCTTCCGGGTCGACCTCATCGCCGCCACCCCCAATCCGCAGCAGTGCGTCTACGCCGCGATGCACCAGGACTACAGCGAGGGTTTCGTGGCGGCCGACCGCGACAGCTGGCCCGATGAGCAGAAGGCCGGTGAGATCTGCGTCAAGCGGCTGCTGGCGGGTGAGCGCGGGCATTACGGCCCGCTGGAGCACGCCCAGATCGTGCTGAATGTCGGCTGGTTTCCGCATTCGGTGATGCAGCAGGCCCGCACTCACAGGGTGGGGGTTAGTTTTGATGTGCAATGTCTCGCCGGGGATACAGAGATTACGTTCCTCCACGCGGGAGGTAGCCTACGGAAGATCAAGATCGCTGAACTGTACGACCTCTGGACCAACGGAGAACGGGCGACCCGCATCCGGCAGATCCGTGGCCGTCAAGGTGAAACTCCTGGACTATATCGGCGCGATTGCCGCAAGCGCCTCCAGAAGATGCGGTTGCGCGTGCTGAACGAAGAGACGCACGTCTTTGAAACGAGCCATCTCACGGATGTGATCTGCAGTGGTTTGCAACCGGTCTATCGGCTCACCATGGAGGATGGCCGCACGCTTGACTGCACCGTTAACCATCGCCTGCTCACGCCGGATGGCTGGCAAACCATGGGAGATGCCCTCTCGCTGAAGGTGCGCAGCGATGGCACCGTGCGCAGCTTCCGACGCACGGCGCAGGTGCTGGCGAACGGGAACGTGGCGGTGGGCAACGGGGCCTACCGGGACAGAGACTGGCTGCAACAACAACTGGAGAACGGGCTTTGCGCCAAGGAGATGGCTGAATTTGCGGGCTGCTCCGTGGAAGCCATCAAAAAGTGGGTCTACCACTTCGGGCTGACTCTCAATAAACGTCCCTTTTCCCAGAAGGGCATGCGGCCTTGGAACAAAGGGCGAGGTGGTTATCGCCTGCAGCTATCGGAAGCGTCACGCGAAGCGCGGCGTGCCCATGGCCGACAGATCACCCGTCGAGGTTCAGCGTCCCATTTCCATGCCCACCAGCTGGTGCCTGTCTATGCGGATCCAGGTCTGGGCTACGAGATCGAGAATCCCGTCACACTTTGCCAACCCTGTCATGCCTTCATTCACAAACACCACCAGGAAGCCGACTTTGCTGCGGCGTTCCGTCTGCTGAAGCCTATCCAAACCTGGCCCCAGAAACCCCGTCCCCGGGGCCGAAGGCTGATGGCCCATCCGCTCACCGTGGTTCAAGTGGAGTTTCTGGGCTCTCAGATGACCTACGACCTTGCGGTGGCCGATCCCTGGCACAACTTCGTGGCCAACGGCCTGGTGGTGCACAACTCCATGCGTTATACGGGCGACCGCATCCGCAAGGCCGCCAACGGCGAGCTGGATCTAGAAGAGGTCTTCTATTTAAGGCCGGTGGGAAACTATAGCGACCGTCAGGGCAAGAAGTACAACTACGACGAGGCTCAGCGCAGCATCGATCTACAGCTCTGCAAGGCGGCGGCCGAGCGCTACCGCGATCTGCTTGATGCCGGTTATGCCGAGGAGCATGCCCGCGGCATTCTGCCGTTCGACTACCGCCAGCATTTCGTGGTCAGCTTCAGTCTGCGGGCGATGCTGCACTTCCTCGATCTGCGCGCCAAGCTCGACGCCCAGCAGGAGATCCGCGAGCTGTGTGATCTGCTCTGGCCGCACCTGCAGGCCTGGACGCCGCAGTTTGCCGACTGGTACGAGAAGAGCCGGCTGCACCGGGCCCGTCTGGCGCCCTGAGCGCGCCCCATGACTGCCGCCGTGTTGCAGGATCCGTCCGGCTCCGACCAGGGCAGTGATGGCTGCGTGGCTACGTGGCCGGTGTTGCATTTCTGGTTGTGCATGGCTGGCCCGCCGCCAGCTGTTGCAGGCGTGGTTGCTTTCGGGGCGGCTGCTACGGGCGGGTGCCGCTGGGTTGGGAACAGGCCGGTCGCTCAGCGCCCGAGGCGGGAAGCGGGGAACGCAGTCGGGCCGCTGTAGCCGCTCCAGGTGGCCAGCTGCTGCAGCGACTGCACCCCGATCAGGCGCTGGCCATCCGGCAGCACCCAGGTGGGGTAGGCGGTCATGCCGGCCTGCTCACAACGACGGGCACCCGCCTCATCGCGGGCGCATTCCAGGTAGGGGAGACGATCCCCCGCCTGCTGGCCGAACAGCACCTTCTGATCAAAGCAGTGCTGACACCAGTAGGCGCCATAGAACACCACACCCCTGGCACGCAGGTGCTCGGCCAGGGCGATCTGGGAGGGATTGGAGGGCGCCAGGGCTTCCCCCAGCCCGGCGCTTCCCTCCCCGGAGCCGAGCGGTGCGGTGAGCGCGGCAGGTGCGGCGGCGTGCAGCGGAGCCGGGTCGCCCAGAGCCGGTAGCAGCCCCAGCAGCGTGGCCCAGGCCAGAAGCAGCGGCAGGCGAGGGCGGCGGAACATGAACGGTGGCCACAGCGAGCGGCAATCTAGGCAGCCCGCCGGCGTTCGGCCTTCCGCCCCACCGCGGCGATCGTCGCCGCCCCGAGGGCTGAGACAATGCAGCGACAGGACTGGAGCTGATGGGCGGATCCGGCTACCGCGACTATTTCAAGGTGCTCGAAGTGGAGCGGGGGGCGGATGCCGACACGATCAAGCGCGCCTTCCGCCGCCTGGCCCGTCAGTACCACCCGGATGTCAATCCCGGCGACAGCAACGCCGAGGCCCGCTTCAAGGAGATCAGCGAGGCCTATGAGGTGCTCTCCGATCCCGACAAGCGGCGTCGCTACGAGCAGTTCGGTCAGTACTGGAGCCAGATGGGCGGAGGTGGTGGTGGCGCCGGTGTCGATGTCGATTTCGGCCGTTACGGCAATTTCGACGAGTTCATCAACGACCTGCTCGGACGCTTCGGCGGCGGTGGCGGCGGTGGAGCTGGTTTTGCCGGTGCCCCCGGCGGCTTCTCCGGCTTCGGCAGCGGCTTTCCCGGTGGCTTCTCCGGCTTCGGTGGCGGTGGGGCCGCGGCCGGCCGGGGGGTGAACCTCGATGCCGAGGCCTCGATCACCCTCTCCTATGCCGATGCCTTCCGCGGTTGCGAGCGCACCCTGTCGGTGAACGAGGAGCGGGTGCAGGTCCGCATTCCCCCCGGCGTCAAGGACGGCAGCCGTCTGCGCCTCAAGGGCAAGGGCAATCTGCAGCCGGGCACCGGCCGCCGCGGCGATCTCTATCTCACCCTGCGCCTGCAGCCCCATCCGATCTGGCGGCTCGATGGGGATCAGCTGCGGGCCGAGCTGCCGCTCAGCCTCGATGAACTGGCCCTCGGCGGGGACGTCCGCGTCGCCACCCCCGATGGCGAAGCGACGGTGCAGGTGCCACCGGGCATGAGCCTGGGCCGCAGCCTGCGCCTCAAGGGCAAGGGCTGGCCCCTCAAGGAGGGTCGGGGCGACCTGCTGCTCACCCCCACCCTGCGGCTGCCGCCGAACCTGAGTGAGGAGGAGCGTCAGCTGCTGGAGCAGTTGCGTCGGATCCGCAGCGCCGATCCCCGCCAGGGCTGGGTGGCGGCCGCCCGCCTCTGAACCGGCCCCGCGTCGGATCGACCGCAGGCGAGCCTCGGCCCTCGGCCGCTCCCCTCCACCCACGGGCCGCTCCGTAGGATCCGGCCAGTCCTGCCCTGTCCATGGAGCTCACCTATCGTCCGCGCCGGCTGCGACGGACCCCTGCCCTGCGGTCCCTGGTGCGCGAGACCCATCTGGCTCCCACCGATTTCATCTACCCCCTGTTTGTGCACGAGGGGGCGACGAACGAGCCGATCGGTGCCATGCCCGGCGCCAACCGCTGGAGCCTGGAGGGCCTGGTGGAGGAGGTGGGCCGCGCCTGGGATCTCGGCATCCGCTGCATCGTGCTCTTTCCCAAGGTGGCCGATGGCCTCAAGACGGAGGACGGCGCCGAGTGTTTCAACGAGCACGGCCTGATCCCGCGGGCGATCCGTCGCCTCAAGGAGGTGCATCCGGGCATGGCGATCATGACCGATGTGGCGCTTGATCCCTATTCCTGCGATGGCCACGATGGCATCGTTTCGGCCGAGGGAATCGTGCTCAACGACGAAACGGTGGAGATCCTCTGCCGCCAGGCGGTGGTTCAGGCGCGGGCCGGTGCTGATCTGATCGGCCCGAGCGACATGATGGATGGCCGTGTCGGTGCGATCCGCGAAGCGCTCGATGAAGAAGGATATGCCCATGTAGGGATCATCAGCTATACAGCCAAGTACGCCAGCGCCTATTACGGTCCCTTCCGCGAGGCGCTCGATTCGGCGCCGCGTGCCGCCGCCGGTAAGCCGATCCCGAAGGATAAGAGCACCTATCAGATGGATCCGGCCAATGGCCGTGAAGCCATCCTCGAGTGCCAGCTCGATGAGAGCGAAGGTGCCGACATCCTGATGGTCAAACCCGGCCTGGCCTATCTCGACATCATTTACCGCCTGCGCCAGGAGAGCCAGCAGCCGATCGCGGCTTACAACGTCAGCGGTGAGTACGCGATGGTGAAGGCCGCGGCGGAACGGGGCTGGATCGATGAGCGGGCCGTGGTGCTCGAAACCCTGCTCAGTTTCCGCCGTGCCGGTGCTGATCTGATTCTCACCTATCACGCCTGCGATGCGGCGGCCTGGCTGCGGCAGGGGTGAACGGCCTGGTGTTCAGGGATCGCCTCGGGGGCCGGCGGCTGAGCCGCGCCTTCTGGGGCGTCGCAGGCCGCGATCGGCAGTGGGGGTGTCCGCCCCCCGTCGGTGCCGCTGTTCTGGAGGCGGTAGCCGAGAATGGCTGCAGAGATTCCATTCCCACCATGGCCGCGGCCGCCGTCCAACGCCTGGGCCATGTGGCCCTGAGGGTCACCGACATGGAGCGGGCCAAGGCGTTCTATACCGCCCTGGGGCTGCGCCTCACCTGGGATGCAGCCGACTGGGCCTATCTGCAGTCGCCTGTCAGTGGCGACGGCATCGCCCTGCTCAGCCCCGACTACCGGGCCGCCGGGCCCCATTTCGCCTTCCATTTCGAGGACCGGGCCGCCGTTGATGCGGTGCACGCCCAGCTGCTGGCCAGCGGCCATCGGGTGGGGGAGGTGCATGACCACCGCGACGGCACCGCCTCCTTCTATCTGCAGGATCCTGAGGGCAACTGGCTCGAGATCCTCTATGAGCCGCCGGCCGGCATTCCCACCAACACCGGCGCGGCGCCGATCCCATCCCCCACAGTGGTCCAGGACGACGCACAGGCGTGAGGCAGGAGCTGCAGATGGGGGAGAGCCCGGCCGCGAGTGCGGCGTCGAAGGCCGGCGTCGATGCGGAGCCGCTGCCATGGGTTGCTGCTGGCGACGTCGCGGTGGGGGCCGCTGTCACGGCTGAGCGTCACGCGGCGTCGGGCCCGGCGGAGCGCCTTCGGGAGCGCCATGGTGTGTGGGCGGCCGCCGAGCTCCCTGACACATCCGCGGTTGGTGTCGCGCCGGCGCTTGGCGAGGGCTCGGCGTCCCAGGAGGTCGATGCTGCCTCCGCTGCCGCCCTGGCGAGGGATCGACCCAGTGCGGCCCAGTGCGAACCCGACATCGCTGCCGAGACCCTGGAGCTGCTGGAGTGGCCGCGGCTGGCTTCCCACCTGGCTTCCTTCGCCAGCACCCATGCCGGTGGGCGCTATTGCCAGCGCCTGCCCCTGCCTGCCGAGCCCCGTCACAGCCAGGAGCTGCTGGCCGAAACCACCGAGCTGCTCGCCCTCGACGGCCTGATCGACGGCGGTCTCAGCTTTCAGGGCGCCGCTGACATCGCTCTCACCGTCACTCTCTGCGCCAAGGGGGGCTGCGCCGGCGGGGAGGAGCTGCTCGCCCTGGCGGCCACCCTGGCGGTGGCGCGTCGCCTGCGGCGCCAGATCGATGATCCCGAGCTGCGGCCGATCACCACGGCGGTGGTGGCGGATCTGCGCACCCTGCCGGAGCTGGAACAGCGCCTGCATTTCTGCCTCGAGGATGGCGGTCGCGTCGCTGATCGGGCCAGCCCGGCCCTGGCGGCCCTGCGCATCCGCCTGCGGGCGGTGCAGGCGGAGCGGCGCGAGCGGTTGCAGGAGCTGCTGCGGCGCTACGGCCCTCTGTTGCAGGACACAGTGGTGGCCGAGCGCAACGGCAGGCCGGTGCTGGCGGTGAAGGCCGGGGCCGCCTCCCAGGTGCGCGGCCTGGTGCACGACAGTTCCGCCTCCGGACAGACGGTGTTCGTCGAACCCCAGAGCGTGATCCCGCTGGGCAACCGTCTGCGGGAACTGGAGGCGGAGGAGCGGGACCTGGAGCGGGAGGTGCTGCAGCAGCTCAGCGCCCTGGTGGCGGAGGAGGCGGAGGGGTTGCAGGAGCTGCAACGGATCCTGGTGCGGCTCGATGTCGGCCTGGCCCGCGCCCGCTACAGCGCCTGGCTCGGTGCGGTGCGACCGGAGCTGGCTGAGGCGCCCGAGGCCCCCTTTGAACTGCGGGATCTGCGCCATCCCCTGCTCCTGTGGCAGCAGCGACGGGAGCAGGGCGCAGCGGTGGTGCCGGTGACGGTGCGGGTGGCGCCGGAGCTGCGGGTGGTGGCGATCACCGGGCCGAACACCGGCGGCAAGACGGTGACGCTCAAGAGCGTCGGTCTGGCGGCCCTGATGGCTCGCTGCGGTCTGTTCCTCCCCTGCAGCGGCATGCCGCGCCTGCCCTGGTGCGCCCAGGTGCTGGCCGACATCGGCGATGAGCAGTCGCTGCAGCAGAACCTCTCCACCTTCAGCGGCCACATCCGCCGCATCGCCCGCATCCTGGCGGCTCTGGGCGGAACCGCGGGTGGCGCCGAGAACCAGCTGCCCCGGCAGGGATCGGCTGCCTTCACGACAACCGCTGCCACTTCCACGACAACCACTTCCACGACAACCGCTTCGACGGCCATCGATTCGGCGGCAACCGACGCAACGACAACCGCCTCAACGTCAACCGCCTCAACGACGACGGGCCCCATCACAACCGGCTCGATGATGACCGGCGAGGGTGAGACCACCGCCGTCGCCGAGGCCAGCGCGCCGCCGCGACCGCTTGCGGAGCGCGGGGCCAGCCTGGTGCTGCTCGATGAGGTGGGTGCCGGCACCGATCCCACCGAGGGGGCGGCCCTGGCGGCGGCGCTGCTGCGGCACCTGGCCGATCGCGCCCGCCTGACGATCGCCACCACCCACTTCGGTGAGCTCAAGGCGCTCAAGTACGGCGATCCCCGCTTCGAGAACGCCTCGGTGGCTTTTGATGAGGCGACTCTCTCGCCCACCTATCGGCTGCAGTGGGGCATCCCCGGCCGGAGCAACGCCCTGGCGATCGCCACCCGTCTGGGCCTGGAGACCGAGGTGGTGAGCGCGGCTGCCGAGCAGCTCAGGCCCGGCGGCAGCGGTGATGTCAACCGGGTGATCGAGGGGCTGGAGCGGCAGCGGCTGCAGCAGCAGGAGGCGGCGGAGGCCGCGGTGGCCCTGCTGGCCCGCACCGAGCTGCTGCATGAGGAGCTGCTCTCCCGCTGGCAGCAGCAGAAGGAGCAGAGCGCTGAGATCCAGGAGCAGCGTCGCCGCGAGCTGGAGCAGTCGATCCGCCAGGGGCAGGGGGAGGTGCGTCGCCTGATCCGTCGCCTGCGGGCGGGGGGGCGAGCCGGCGGTCGCGAGGCGGCCGAGACCGCCCGGGTGACGGGCCAGCGCCTCAAGCGGCTGGAGGAGGAACACCGGCCCCAGGCTCCGCGCGTCCAGCACAGCGGCTGGATGCCGGCGGTGGGCGATCGGGTGCGGCTGCTGGCGCTCGGCAAGGCGGCCCAGGTGCTGGCCATCGCCGAAGACGGCCGCGAACTGACCGTGCGCTGCGGTGTGCTGCGCACCACCGTGGAGCTCAGTGCGATCGAGGGGCTGCAGGGGGAAAAGCCGGAACCGCCCGAACCCCGTCAGCCCCAGGTGGTGGTGCGCAGCCGCCGCAATCCCGCCCTGCGCGGCCCGGATGTGCGCACCGAGGCCAATACCGTCGATGTGCGCGGCATGCGGGTGCATGAGGCCGAGGCGGCGGTGGAGGAGCGCCTGCGCGGCGCCAACGGTCCGCTGTGGGTGATCCATGGCATCGGTACCGGCAAGCTCCGACGCGGCCTGCGCGACTGGCTGGCGACGGTGCCCTATGTGGAGCGCGTCAGCGATGCCGAGAAGGGGGATGGCGGGCCCGGCTGCAGTGTGATCTGGGTGAAGTGAAGTGAGGTGCACTGCCCTGCCCGTGGGGGTGTTGCGCCCTTCAGAAACCCGGTCGCGCTCAAGGAACCCCACGGCATCGCGGGATCTCAGGATTGTGGACCCGCAGCGCTGTGCAAGCGGATCGATCGCGATAGCCGGAGCTTCTTCTGCCGCCCACCGATTGGCTGCTTTTCCCTTGCCGCGGCAGGTCAGAGGGCTGCGAGAGGCCACCGGCTCGGTCGGCCTCAGCCCGTCCACTCACCCCAGCGGCGGCAGCTGCGGTTCCCGGATCACCGCCGGCCGCGGCGGCAGCAGCGCCTCGCCGGCGGCATCGAACAGACGCCAGCCGCTGGGATCCACCTCCAGATGCACCGCTTCACCCACCACCACCGCCGGTTCGGGGGCGGTGCGCACCTGCAGCAGATGGCTGCCATCGCGCAGGCGGCAGGTGAGCAGCTGCTCATTGCCGAGCGCCTCCACATGGCACACCTCGGCGGCCAGGTTGCGGTTGGTGGCCGGTGCCAGTCGCAGATGTTCCGGCCGCAGTCCGGCGGTGAGGGCCTGACCCATTCGGGCGGCGCTCTGCGCCTCCAGCGGGCCCTCCAGCAGCAACCGCTGGCTGCCGAGCTGCAGCTGCCCCGGTGCGCTCACCACCACCGGCAGCAGATTCATCGGGGGGCTGCCGATGAACTGGGCGACGAACAGATTCGCCGGCCACTGATACAGCTCCAGTGGCGTGCCCAGCTGCTGCAGGCGGCCGCCGTTGAGCACGGCGATGCGCCGCCCCATCGTCATCGCCTCCACCTGATCGTGGGTGACGTACAGCGTGGTGGTGCCCAGCTGGCGCTGCAGGGCCGTGATCTGGGCGCGGGTGCCGGTGCGCAGCTTGGCGTCGAGATTGCTGAGCGGTTCATCCATCAGGAACACCTGCGGTTCCCGGGCGATGGCGCGCCCCAGGGCCACCCGCTGCTTCTGACCGCCGGAGAGCTCCCTGGGCAGGCGATCGAGCAGGGGCTCCAGCTCGAGCATCGCCGCCACCTGCCGCACCCGCTCGCCCACGGTCCGCTCCCGCGCCGAGGGCACCTGCAACGGGGATGGCAGGCTGCGGCTGAGGCGGTGCAGCTGATCCTGCAGCTGTTGCAGCGGTGTGCGCAGCGAGCGCCGCCGCAACCCGAAGCCGATGTTGTCGGCCACGCTCAGGTGGGGATAGAGGGCGTAGCTCTGGAACACCATCGCCACATCGCGCTGCGAGGGCCGCAGCCGGCTGACGGGGCGATCGCCCACATAGATCTCGCCGCCGCTGGGGGCCTCCAGGCCGGCCAGCAGGCGCAGCAAGGTGCTTTTGCCGCAACCCGAGGGGCCCACCAGCACCAGAAACTCCCCGTCCTGCACCTGCAGGTTGAGAGACGCGAGCACCTCCACCGGCGCCTCGCCGCTGCGGCGGGGCGGGTAGCTCTTGCGCACCTGCTGAAAACGAACCTCGGCCAACCGCTGCCAGCGACCGGCAGATCCTAGGGTTGCCTGAATGCAGTTCATCGATCAGGCCCGCGTGCTCGTGCGGGCCGGCCGTGGCGGCGATGGCATCGTTGCCTTCCGCCGCGAGAAATACGTGCCAGCCGGGGGCCCTTCCGGTGGTGATGGCGGTCGCGGCGGCCATGTGCTGCTGCGGGCCGATGCCAATCTCCAGACCCTGCTGGATTTCAAGTACAAGCGCCAGTTCCTGGCCACGGACGGACGTCGTGGCGGGCCGAACCGCTGTGCCGGCGCCGGTGGTGATGATCTGGTGATCCGGGTGCCCTGCGGCACCGAGATCCGCGACTGCCGCACCGGCATCCTGCTCGGGGATCTCACCGAAGCCGGTCAGGAGGTGCTGGTGGCCGCCGGAGGCCGCGGCGGTCTGGGCAATGCCCGCTATCTGAGCAATCGCAACCGCGCCCCCGAAAAGGCGACCGAGGGACGTGTCGGCGAGGAGTGGACCATGCAGCGGGAGCTGAAGTTGCTGGCGGAGGTGGGGATCATCGGCCTGCCCAATGCCGGCAAGAGCACCCTGATCGCGGCCCTCTCGGCGGCGCGGCCCCGCATCGCCGACTATCCGTTCACCACCCTGGTGCCCAATCTGGGCGTGGTGCGGCGCCCCAGCGGCGATGGCACCGTGTTCGCCGACATCCCCGGCCTGATCGCCGGCGCCGCCCAGGGTGCGGGCCTTGGCCACGACTTTCTGCGCCACATCGAGCGCACCCGCCTGCTGCTGCATCTGGTGGAGTGCTGCAGCGAGGATGTGGCGGCCGATCTGGCGGTGGTGGAGCGGGAACTGGAGGCCTATGGCCACGGCCTGGCGCAACGGCCCCGCCTGCTGGTGCTCTCCAAGAGCGAACTGCTGGATCCGGAGGCCCTCGAGCAGGCGCGGCAGGCGCTGCAACAGGCCGCTCCCCGCCTGGCCGCCGGCACCGCCGTGCTCGTGATTTCGGCGGTGACAGGCCAGGGACTGGACGGCCTGCGTGCGGCGGTGTGGCAGCAGCTCGGCATCGAGCCGCTCTGAGTCCACTCCCTTGAGAGCACTCCCTTGGGAACACCGCCCTGAGAGCACCACCTTGGGGTCATTCCCCTGGGGCCTGAGGTGGGTGCCTTGTACTGGACAGCCTTGAGCGCGTTCCTGGCCGCTTCTGCCGCGGCCCCAGCGGCTGTGCGTCCCGATCCTGCTGCGGCTCCACGGCCTGAAGGCGGGTAGGGGCCGCTCAGCAAAAAGCCGGAGCACCTGAGGCACTCCGGCATGGCAGAGGACGTTGGCTTGGGATGGGGGCCGACCGGACACTGCTGCCGGCGGGGCCCACAGGGTTCAGGCAGCGACTCCCCTGCGGGTCAGCGGCCGTCGCGTGGGGCTGCCGGCGGGGGATCGTGCCGGCCGTGCCAGCGACTCTCAGCTGCAATCCGTTCTCAGCTGCAATCCGTGCTGATGCCCGCTGCTGAATGGGACCACGGCAGAGACTCAGGGGCCCAGGCGGCAGCGGGAGACAACTTGCTGGCGGCTCGGACTCAGTCGTCGTAGACGAGGCACTCGGGGGCGTCGGGGTTCAGATCGCAGTAGACCTCCAGCGGCGTGGGGTCGTGGGCGTCTTCGGGGTGGTGCTGCTTGTACTCCTCAAGGCCCTTGAGTTCGGCTTCAAGGTGGCGCACCTTCCCTTCATCGCCTGCGGCACGGGCGGTTTCGATCTCGAGCTTGTCCTTCTCGATGTGCTCGTCGATGCTTTTCATGCGGACACCGGCCGGACGCCGGAATGGACCGGGCCCACATTAAGGACCGTGCCTGCCCATAGGGGCCATCCTGTCGGCGGCTGCTCATCTCCGTTGCCAACCGCAACGATGGTGGCCCGACCGGCTGACGCTGCTGCCCGGGGCTGGCGCCGGCCGGCAGCGCTGCTAGCAACGGAGCAGGATTCCATCGGGAGACAGGCCCATGACCCGCATCCGCAAACGGCGAGGCCGTCATTTCATCGATGAGAACGGCCGCCTCTTCTGGATCAATGGCCCCGAGGAGCACTGCTACCTCTCGGAACAGCGCCAGTGGCGGCGGGGCCTGGCTTTCGAAGAGGTGCTCGACTGGAAGCAGTGCGCCCCGAGCGGCATGGTGAGCCAGCGCTTCGGCTCACCGCAGGAGGCCTGCGAGGCCTATGAACACTGCCGCATCCAGTGGTACCAGGATCTGTATCTGCGTCGCATGGGCGATCAGATGGCCTCCCATCGCAGCGCCGATGATTACAAGCCCACCGCGATGAAGCAGGCTGAGGCCTCTGGTGCCCCGGTGCGCCTCCAGCCCTGGCGTCTGCCCGATCCCTCCGGTCCTGTCTGCGGTCTGCCGCCTCGCACGGCTGAGAGCCTCGCCTCCGGCCCAGGCCCAGGGGCCGGCGATGGCGAGGTGCTGCATGCCTGCCGCCGCAAGCGTTCAGGCCGTCAGCTCGCTGAGCACTAGCCAGCGCTCCTCGGCGGCGGCGATCCGCTCCAGCAGCTCCGCCAGTTCCAGGGCCAGGGCCTCAAGCTGGCGGTGGTCGCTGTCCGGCGGTGCCGCCAGCAGCGCTTCAAGATCCTGGCGTCGCTGCTCGAACTGCGGCAGTTCCGCCTCGATCCGGGCCAGTTCCCGCCCTTCGCCGTAGCTGCGCCGGCGTGGCGCCCCGGCTGCCGCGGTGGCCGACGCCTTGGCTGTTGCTGGCGCATTGGCTGTTGCTGGAGCATCGGCCGTTGCTGGGCCGGCGTTGCGGGGGGAGGGGCCCGAGCCGACCTGGCTCAGGGGCCTGGGGCCACCCGGCAGCCCAGCGCCCGGCGCCTGTCGCTGGGCCTGGCGTTCCAGGTAGGCGCTGTAGTTCCCCTCGAAGCGCTCCAGGCGGCCGTTGCGGAAGCAGAACAGCCGGTCGACGGTGCGATCGAGGAAGTAACGGTCGTGGGAGACGACCACGACACAGCCCCGGAAATCCTCGAGGAAATCCTCGAGCACCGTCAGGGTGGCGACATCGAGATCGTTGGTGGGCTCATCGAGAAGCAGCACGTTCGGGGCCTCGATCAGCAGGCGGCAGAGATGCAGCCGCCGTCGCTCGCCGCCGGAGAGGCGACTCACCGGCTGGTGCTGCTGGGCCGGCGGAAACAGGAACCGCTCCAGCAGCTGGGAAGCGCTCAGGGTGCTGCCATCGAGTTCCACCGTGCTGGCCGCCTCCTTCACCACATCGATCACCTTGCGCTCGCGCCCGGCGGCATCGCGCGCCTCGATCAGCACCTCGCTGTGCTGGTCGAAATAGGCCAGCTTCACCGTGGCACCCAGCTCCAGCCGGCCGCTGTGGGGCCGCTGCTGCCGTCCGGCGATCAGATCGAGCAGGGAGCTCTTGCCGGAGCCGTTGGGGCCGATGATCCCCACCCGGTCCTCCGGGCTGAAGGCATAGGTGAACTCCTGCAGCAGCGGCGCCGCTCCGGCCTCGCGGCTCTGCGCTGTGGCCCAGATGCTCAGCGCTTCGGTGTCGATCGCCCGCTTGCCGAGGCGGCGCTGGTTGCTGGCCAGGCTCAGGTCTCCCTTCACCTGTCGCTTCGGGGTCTCCTGCAGGGCCTCGATGCGCTGGATGCGCGCCTTCTGCTTGGTGCTGCGCGCCTTGGGGCCGCGGCTGAGCCACTCCAGTTCGCGCCGCAGCACCCCGCGCAGCTTGGCTTCGCTGGCCGTGGCGCTGGCCTCCTGTTCAGTCTTGCGGGCCAGGTAATAGGCGTAGTTGCCCTGGTAGCCACGCGCCTCACCGCGATCCACCTCCACGATGCGCGTGGTCACCTGATCGAGCACGTAGCGGTCGTGGGTGATCAGCACCAGGGCGCCCGGGAAGCGGGCCAGATAGCCCTGCAGCCACTGCACCCCATCGGCATCGAGATGGTTGGTGGGTTCATCGAGCAGCAGCACATCGGGTTCGGCCACCAGGGCCGCGGCCAGGGCCAGGCGGCGGCGGTAGCCCCCCGAGAGCTCCCCCACCCGGCGGCTGACATCGCTCACCCCCAGCCGTTCGAGCACCTCGCGGATCTGCTGTTCCAGCCCCCAGGCCTGGCTCTGATCCATGCGGGCGTTGAGCGCTCCGAGCTCGGCCATCAGGGCCGTGTCATCGCCGCCGTGGGCATGGGTGTGGGCCAGGGCTTCGCTCACCGCTGTGTAGCGGCGCAGCAGCTCCATTTTCTCGCCGCTGCCGGCGAACACCTGATCGAGCACGGTGCGCTGCGGATCCAGCTGCGGCTCCTGATCCACCAGGGCGATGCGGGCCTGGGGCTGCACCCGCCGCTCCCCCTCCCCCGGCGGCTCCAGACCGGCCAGCAGCCGCAGCAGGGTGGATTTACCGGCGCCGTTGGGGCCGATCAACCCCAGCCGTTCCCGCTCGCCCACATGCAGCGACAGGTTCTCGAACAGGGTGCGGACGCCGAAGTCCTTGCGCACCCCCACCAGGCTGATCAGGCTCATGCCGCCTCCATCGCTGCCGCCCGCGTGCGGGCCAGGTGTTCGAACACGCTCTTGTCACCCACATCGGCGGCGGCGGCCATCGGGAACTTGCGCAGGCAGAGCAGCAGCAGCAGCGCCGCCGCCAGGGTGAGCAGCCGGCCGCTGAGCGCCGCAGGCAGCAGGGTGACCAGTTGCCCGAGCAGCGCCACCGGCAGCAGCAGGGTCACCCCGATCGCCTCGGGCCGGCGGAAGCAGAAGAATTCCTTGAAGCCGATGCCGGTGAGCGCCGCGAAGAACGGCCCCACCGCCAGCAGCCACAGGGGTTGCTCCGCCAGGGCGGTGAAGGCGGCGGCCGGGCCCAGCCGCCCCAGCAGGGCGGCCATGCCGAGGCAGCCCAGCAGCCAGAACAGCTGCAGCGCCCGATGCAGGGGGCGCAGATAGATGTGAATCCAGCGCAGGGCCAGACCCAGCCCCGTCGCCAGGGGCAGCAGCCAGGGCCAGAGCCAGGCGGTACCGATCAGCTGCCACTGCAGCAGCAGGGCCAGCAGCGACACGGCCACGGCGGTGAGGGACAGGCGGTAGCCCAGCACCTCGCGTCGATCGGCGGCCGTGATCGTGTAGGAGCCGAACATCCCTTCAAAGACGGGATCGGCGCTGGCGGTGGAGGGAGACGGGCGGGAGGTCATGGGGGCGGAGCGCTGCTGAGAAGGGTGTCCAGATCCGGTGCCGCCGGGATGATGCCCGACGGATGAAGCGGGAAGAGCGCCCCGAAATAATCGCGCCGCCAGGCTTCCGGGAAGCAGGTGGCCGCCACCCCCGGCAGGGCGTGAAACCGGGAGCGCCAGCGCCACAGGGCCGGCAGCTGCCACAGGGGCCGGCGGCTCACCCCGAACAGCGGCCCATAGACCAGCTCCAGGCGCACCAGGGTGGGGAAGAGCACCACATCGGCCAGGGTGGGATCGGCACCGCACAGCCAGGCCTCGCCGCGCTGGCTCCCCTCCTGCAGGGCCTGCTCCACCGCGCTCAGCGTTCGCCAGAAGGCGTCCTCAGCCCGGTCGTAGGCCGCCTGGTTGCGGGCGAAGCCGCAGCGATACACACCGTCGTTCACCGCTGTCTGCAGCCGTTCCCGCCAGGTCTGGATCGCAGCGCGGTGCTTCTCCGGGGCGAGCCGGGGTGCGCTCGGGGCGGCGGGCCAGAGATCGAGCAGTTCGATCAGGCGGGCGCTCTCCCCCACCACGATCCGCCCCTGCTGCCGCGACCAGAGCACCGGCACGGTGGCGCGTCTGCCGCCGGCTCCGCTGCGGCGATACAGCTCCTGCAGGGTGCTGCAGCCTTCGAAGGGCTCGCGGAAGCGCCAGCGACCGGCCTGGGGATCGGGATCGACCACCACCAGTTCGATCGTGTCCGCCAGGCTCCGCAGGCTGTGCACCAGCCAGGCGCGATGGGCCCAGGGGCAGCTGCGGCCCACGATCAGCCCATGGGATCGGGGCTGCGTGGCATCGGCCGGCAGGGGCGGCAGCGCCTGGAAGGGACTGTCCGGACGCCGGTAGTTGCCGTCGTTGTCGGCGGGGCCCAGGCCGCCCATCAGGGCCAGCCACTGGCGATGCCACAGGCAGCGGGCGGTGCGGACCAGGCTGGCCGGAGGGGGCATCGTTCCACTCTGTCGCGCTTGCGCCAGGCTGGCAGCCCCAGCAGCGGAGCGGAGATGGAGTGCGACGGCCCGGCAGCGCCCTCTGCCGGCAGGGATCCAGGTGGCGGCGAGGCGTCTGGACGGGGGCGCGTGCTGGTGGTGGCCGGCACCCACGGCAATGAGATCAATGCCCCCTGGCTGATCGAGCACGCTCTGGCGGCGGCCCAGCCAGCGGGGTCGGCGGGGCCGGCTGGTGGTGGCGGGATGGCGCTGGAGGGGCTGCTGCTGGAGACGGTGATCGGCAACCCCGCCGCCCGTGCCGCCGGCCGTCGCTACCTGGAACGGGATCTCAACCGCAGCTTCGTGCCGTCGCTGCTGGCGGCATCAGGCCCGGTGCCGCTGGAGGTGGAGCGGGCCCGCCAGCTGCTGCACAGCCATGGTCCGCAGGGCCAGCAGCCCTGCCTGGTGGCGCTCGATCTGCACAGCACCACCGCGGCAATGGGCAACAGCCTGGTGGTGTACGGCCGCCGGCCGGTGGATCTCGCCCTGGCGGCAGCGCTGCAGCGGCAGCTGGGGTTGCCGGTGTATCTGCATGAGGCCGATGCCAGGCAGACCGGGTTTCTGGTGGAACGCTGGCCCTGCGGTCTGGTGATCGAGGTGGGGCCGGTGCCCCAGGGGGTGCTGCAGCCGGCGATCGTGCAGCAGACCCGGCTGGCTCTGGAGGAGACGCTGGCCTTGCTGGCGCAGGCGGCCGATGGCCAGCTGCAGCTGCCATCACAGCTGGTGGTGCATCGCCACCTGGGCAGTCTCGATCTGCCCCGCCGGGCCGATGGGGCGGTGGCGGCCCTGATCCATCCGCGTCGCCAGGGTCGCGACTGGCAGCCGCTGCATCCCGGTGATCCGCTGTTTCTCACTCCCGCCGGTGAAACGGTGCCCTACGCGGCGCCTGAGGGTCTGGAGGGACGCCCGGTGTGGCCGGTGTTCATCAATGAGGCGGCCTATGGCGAGAAGGGGATCGCCCTGAGCCTCACCGAGCGGGAGCTCTGGCCGGTGCCTGCGTCGTGGCGCGAGGCCCTGCTGGCCCTCGCTGCCCGGCTGGAGCGGAGCGCGGCCGTCGGGCTCAGAGCGGACGGAGCAGACGGCGGCGCAGGTTGTTGATCGCCAGGTCCTGGTCCTGCCGGGCCGGCGATGCTGCCACGTCCGGCTCGGGTGGCCTGCCGGGTTGGTTGGGCCCGCCATCGAGGCGCCCGACCGCGCGTGGATGGCGGCCTTGGGCGGCGAAGGCCGTGCTCGGCAGGGGCGCCTGCGCCTCCAGGCGGGCCTGGGAGAGCAGAAAATAATGTTCCAGTTCCTCCTGCACCAGGAAGAGTTGTTCTTCCAGCATCGCTATTTCATCCCGTGCTTCCTTGAGCTGCTGCTCCAGTTCCTCCGGGATCAGTGCCGTGATCTCCTGCGGGCCGGGCGGATCGCCGCTGGGAGCCTGTTCGCTGGCCGGGTCGCGGACTGGATTGCTGGCTGGATTGCTGGCTGGATCGTGGGGATCGCTGGGGCCGGGTGCCGGCATCGCCATGGCCACTGATACTGCCGTTCAGTCTGCATCGGTGAGCGAAGCTGCCGCCCGGTGGCTGGTTTCGCATGCTTCGGTTCCCCCATCCGGCGGCGCATGAAACAGGGCAACGACGGCATGCGCGCCGGTGACTGGCCGGCCGCCATCGGCGCCTATGGGCTGGCGATGCTGCAGCAGCCGGCCCTGGGGCGGCACTATGTCGCCAATCTGCAGAGGGCGGCGCGCCGCTATCGCCAGGAGCGCCTCAGGCGCCATGGCCAGCCGCCCAGCCCCCCGACCGTGGTCGTGGCGGCCGCGGAACTGAGCCACAATTCGGCTGGCCGTGCCTACCTGCTCGCCCAGCTGCATCAACAGCTGGGATCGCCGGTGACGCTGCTGGGCAGCCACTTTCTGCCCTTTGGCCGCGATCTTTGGGAGCCGATCCGCCAGACATCGCTTCCGATCGCCAGCTTTGTGGTGGAGGATGAAAGCCGCTTTGTGTACCAGGCTGCCCAGCTGGTGCTCAGCCATCCCGCCGATCTGGTGCATCTCAGCAAGCCGAGGTTGCCGACGGTGATCTTCGGGCTTCTGTATCAGTTGTTCTGGGGTGCGTCTGTTCTGATGGACAGCGATGATGAGGAACTGTTGTTCGGCGATGAACAGCAGCCGATCCCAGCCGATGTTCTGCCGCAGCCCGGCGAGGCGTTTCCTGCCGCAAGGCAGCTGATGGGCCCTCGATGGACACGCTGGGGCGTGATGCTCGGCCGCCGCTTTGATGGCCTCACCGTCGCCAATCGAGCGCTGCAGCAGCGTTATGGCGGCTCGGTGATCCGTCACGCCCGCGATGCCTCACTTCTGCGTCCTGCCACAGCGGAGCAGCGACTGGCCGCGAGGTGGCGCCATCAGATTGCTCCGACCGCCAGGGTGCTGCTCTTTTTCGGGTCACCGAAGCGCCACAAGGGGCTGCTCGAGATCGCACGGGCGATGGCGCAGCTGCCGGCTGCGCTCGAGCCTCTCTTTCTGGTCGTCGGTGATGTGGAAGAGGCAGATCTGCGGCGGGAGCTGATCGCTGCCCTGCCCTGTGATCGCCTGAAGATGCTGGCCAATCAACCGCTCAGTGCCGCTGCCGAGATTCTCAGCCTGGCCAATGGTGTCGCCCTGTTGTCCCATGGCCCGATTGCCGATTTTCAGACTCCGGCCAAGCTGAGTGATGCGCTCGCTATGGGATTGCCTGTGCTGGCCAGTCCGACGCTGCCGATCCAGGAGTTGGCGGCAGGTGAGGTGATCCAGATGGTCACCTCAGAGGATCTCGCCTCTCAGTTGAGGCGGCTGCTGGAAGCCGGAGATCATGGTGCCGAGGCCCATCGTTCGGCGCAGGCCAGGAGCTTCTTTGAAGCCAATCTGTCGATGGCCGTTGTCAGTCAGCACCTGCAGGCCGTGATCGCGGCTGTGAACAGTCAGCAGACACTCACTCAGGCCAGGCCGGCGGCTGAAGGTCTGCGTCTGTTGCAGCATGTTCTGCTGGCATGAAAGCGGGTGCGGCCAGCGTTGCCCCCAGGGCGTGTAAGTGGTGGCAGAGATGGCTGTGCGCCTGCAGATGTCTGTCCGTGGATCGCGGTGCGTCAAGACAGACATCTTCCGCGGCTTCGTGGAAGGGAAGATCCTGCAGCGCCAGCAGGGTCTTCATGCTGGCGAGCAGCCTGCTGGAGCCGAATCTGGTGCGTACAAAGGCTTGGGCTTGCTCGCTGATCCTGCGCTGGTCGTCGGGCTGGAGCGAGAACAGGGCCATGATCTCGGCGGCCATCGCCTCGGCCGTGTTGGCTTCCCGAATCGCCGCCCAGTGTTCGTCGCCACCCACAATGCCCTCCAGGCCAATCGCGGTGGAGACCACGGGCAGGCCATGGGCCAGGCAGGTGAGGATCTTGCCTTTCACACCAGCCCCTTCCAGCAGCGGGGCCACGCCCACGCTGGCCGATCGGGTGACGCTGGACAGGGCTGGCACGAAGCCATGGCAGTGGATGTTGTGCCCGTGCAAGGCAGCCACAAACTCGGGTGGATTGCGGCCCACCACATGCAACTGTGCCTCCGGATGTGTCCGGCGGACCAGGGGCCAGACTTGCGCCAGGAACCATCGCAAGCCGGAGCTGTTGGGCGCGTGACTGAAATTCGCGATAAACACAACACTGTTGGATCGGGAAGCCAGGGGCGGCTCCGTCTCCACCGCCACGGCGGGTGGAATCACAATCGAGCGGTGCGGCACAAGCTGATCGGCGATGGCTTGCTCTTCCTCGCTGATATGAATCACCGTATCGGCCTGCTGGAAGGCTCGCTTCTCCAGTTTTTTCAGCTTCCTTGCCTTGATCCTGCCGGCTTGCCTCTCGGCTTCGCTGGCGGCGCGGGCGGCTGTTCTGGCGATGCGGATATGATGGAGATCATGGGTGAAGTAGATGATTCTGGCTGTGGGGGCCAGCGATCTCAGCAATGGCATCAGGCGGCTGTTGCCTGGCCTGGCGACAAGAATCAGTGCAAAGCAGCGATCCGGATCGGAAAGCAGGCTTTCGAGGCAGCCCGGCCCCTCCCAGGCCACAACCTCCAGACCCCTGGCTCCCATGTTGTGGGATAGACCTGGTGTGCAGTCGGTTGCATGGGTGGCCAGGAAGGTGATCGTGTAGCCAAGGGATCTGAGGGCGAGGCAATAGTTCATCATGAACAGAGAACCCGCGTCTTTCTGGGGATCCAGCAGCTGTGATTCGATCACCAGGGCATGCCCCTGGCAGCCGCGATGAATCGCCGTGGCGAGCCCCATCCCGGTGGGCTGATGTGTGGTGAGGCGTTGTCTCCATTTGGCGGCGAACTTCCAGCGGTTGATCGCTTGAAATCTCTTGTGACCTGAATCGTTGCTTTTGCCGCAGGAGACACCCTCGTGATGCAGCACCTGAGAGGCTGGTTGGAACAGAACATCAAAGCCGGCATCGCGAATGCTCAGGGCCAGATCGGTGTCTTCGTAATAGGCGGGGCAGTAGCGTTCATCGAAGCCACCTGCGGCGTTCCATCGTGCTTTGGGAACCATGATTGATGCCCCGGAAATGTAGTCAACGCTTCGGAGGTAGCCGTATTGCGGGGCCATGGGATCCTGCCTGTTGCCGTACTTCCAGGCGGAGCCATCACGCCATACCACGCCACCGGCCTCCTGCAGGCTGCCATCGGGCTCGATCAGTTTCGAGC
This sequence comes from Cyanobium sp., assembly GCA_046075505.1. Taxonomy (GTDB): domain Bacteria; phylum Cyanobacteriota; class Cyanobacteriia; order PCC-6307; family Cyanobiaceae; genus Cyanobium. The sequence continues at coordinate 25,083 of JBJTQH010000145.1, forward strand.
CCACCAGGCCGGCATGGGGCTCGTGTAGGAAGGTTTCATAGAGCCCCAGGAGCCATCCGGGCAGCACCTCGGTATCGTTGTTGAGCAGCACCACAAAGCAGTCGCAGGGGAGATCTTTGATCACCCGTGAGCAGCTGCGCAGAAATCCCAGGTTGTGCTCGTTGATGGCGAAGTGGAGAATGCCGGCCAGGCTCAGTTGTTGCAATTCGCGGTGGCCGATCCTGTGGGGATGGTCGTCGTCGATCACATGAATCCCGATCGTTACCCGACCGGCCAGATGATGGCGGCTGAGGTAGAGATCCTTGAGAACGGAAGCCAGGCTTGTTAAGGTGTAGGCGATCTGCCCATAAACCGGAATCACGATCTCAATACGAGCCAGATCGGGGCTGGTCTCGATTCTTCTGGGTTCGAGAATGGCGTGATGCAACAGGTGGCGGCCAAGGGCATGGCAGGCGTGGAGCAATGTGGTCGGCGAGGCTGCAATCCCCGCCCTCGTCAGCCGCCTGAGAATCAGCTCGGGTGTGGGGTGCTGTAGATGATGGAAGTAAATCTCAAGATAAGGAGACAGAAGTGCCTCGCGTTCGCCATCGGCCAGTGCCAGGTGCTGCCCCTGATCCCGTTGCAGACGGCTGCTGATGAAGGGGCAGAAGGCGTTGATCCAGCGGCGCAGAATCAAGAAAGCCGATGTGGCTGAGATTGGGCGTTCCTGGTGTGGCAAAGGTTGCCACGCGCCATCGCAATCCATGATCTTCAGCTGCACCTGATCGCAGCCTGCTGGAAGAATCAGATTGGTGGCACCTGGATCGAGAAAGAGGATGAGATCAAGGCGGAAAGCATCGGGGCTGCCGGCGGGACCGCCGCCGCTGCATTGCAGCGCGATCGGCAGGAGATTGCGGCTGGCTCTCGGCAGTGCGGGCAGGATCTCGCGGCAGTGATCCAGCGCGATCGCCGGCGGGAACAGAGGCGCCTCAGAGGTCATCGCGGCGCCCGCTCCTTTTCGGTTCTGCCGTCTGCAGCAGACGGTGCAGATCGCGCCCCAGGGCTGTGCAGCTTTCCGCCAGGGCGGCCCAGGCCTGCTGGCGATCGCGCTGCTCGGCGGCCTGTCGCGGCACCTGCGGGTCGCGATCGCGATCGAGCTGGCAGGCGAGCAGGCCCGGCAGGTTGTCGATCACCTGGCCATGGACCATGCCTGCCTCCAGATAGGCGGCCAGCACCAGCAGCACGTGGTGATACCAGAGCAGTGCCGCTGTGTGTCGGTGTTGCCAGAGAAAGCCTTGCGGCTGATCTGTGAGCCAATCCAGCAGATGGCGGGCCCAGAGCCGCAGCTGTTGCTCCGCCTCGCGGCCGAGGGCCCCGGCCTGTTGCAGGGCCGTGAAGGCATCAAGCAGCGCTCCGATCCCCACCAGAGGGCCCATCCCCTGCTGCGGCCGCATCGTCTCGAGCCGGCCGAGAGCCTCGGGTTTCAGGGCTGTACTCGGATCGAGAAACCAGCGCTGCAGCACGGCCAGGCCCTGCTGCAGCTCCTGCCGCAGCGCGGCCGGCAGCTCTGCATGGTGTCGGTGCCGCCGCATCGCCAGACTGAGGCGAGCCAGCCTCCCGAGCGGCACCGCCTGCCAGCTGGGGCTGGCGGCAGACAGATCAGCCTGCCAGCTGGGGCTGGTGGCAAGGGTCAGCGGTTCAGGTGCGCAGGCGGCGCGGCGCAGGGCGCTCCAGCAGCGGTAGGGATGCCGGCGCAGGCACTCCCGGCTCACCTCCAGATCCACCTGGCGGGTGAAGCGGCGGATGCCGGCGAATCGCAGCGACCACAACGCCTGTTCGTCCTGATGGCGTGCATCCTGTTGCCCATCGCTGAGCCGCAGCACCAGGCCGGCCTGCCGCCAGCGGCCGGCATCCACCGCCGGACGGCTGTCGACCACCTCCCAGGGCAACCAGCCGACGCCCTCCTGCCAGGGCCCCGGCAGCCCGATCCGCCGCAGCAGCTGCCATTTCGGTCCGGAGCCATAGCGGAGCTGTTTATCGAAGCGCAGGGCGGCCCAGCGGGCGATGCCCAGCTGTGGCTCCACCGGTTCCAGCCGATCGCGTTCGCTGGCGGTCGGCAGCGGGGAGGAGGCCGGGAGCCGATGCATCGGAATGCACACGTAGCTTTGATCTGGATGTTGCATCGCCTGTTGCAGTTCGGGCCAGGCCCAGGCCGGCAGAAAGCAGCCGCCATCCCAGGGCAACACCCAGTCGGCTTCAGCAAAACCGAGTTCCAGCGCCCGGTTGCGGGCAGCGTTGTTGTTCATCAGATAGAGATTCTTGGCGCGGCCGATGTAGTCGCTGATCCGGGCCTGCTCCAGTGGGCTCAGCTCCTGGAAGGTCGGATTCCAGGGATGGCACTGCGGTGGGATCGCCCCCGGATCGGTCCAGGTCCGACGATACTCCTCGGCCCGGAACGGAATCTCATCACAGCGATGACCGGCGCTGTGGATCGTGCGCTTCAGCTCGGCCTGCAGCCGCGGATCGACGATTCGATTCAGCAGCCAGCGTTTCTCCAGACCGGGAAGCTCTTGCTCCTGCTCCAGGATGAACTGCAGCGTGGCCAGGGTCTGGCCTGGCGTGTAGCGCGGCGGCAGATCATTGCCGAGGATGCGATAAAGAATGACCGGGGCAACCTGGCTCATGCGTCCCAGGCCTGATGCTGCCGCAGGAGATCGACCAGCTCGCCCACCGGCGTCTGCAGTGGCGCCAGGGGGCCCAGCTCCGCCGGGGTGCTGCTGCAGGCTTCCTGCTGCCTCTGCTGGCTGGTTCCGTTCCCTTCGAGCCAGGGCCGTAACGGCGCCAGGAGTGTCTGCAGCCACCGCCGTTGCCTGTCATCGGAGTGATCCTGTGCCGTTGGACGGGGAGCTCGGGGAGCTCTGGGATCACGGTGCAGGGCATCGTGCGGCGCTGCCGCTGTCCAGGTTGGCCCCAGGCCCAGTGGCAGCGCCAGCTCCTCGGTGCGGGCCTGCAGCTCTTGGAAATAGTTGTTGTGCAGGGGGATGCGATCGAGATCAGGCAAGGGCTCGGTGGCCCCCACCGGGTTGGCCGCCAGACCCAGGAAGGCGCACACCTGTGCCACCACCGCCTCGGGATGGCGCCGCAACTCCTGCTCCCGCACCAGCAGCAGCTGTCCGGGCGCTGCCGCCTGCAGGGGGAGCCGCAACGGCTGCAGGCGTTGCTGCCAGCGGTCGAGCAGCCGATCCTCTCCCCGCTGTGGCGCGTCTCCCGGCAGCGCGTCTCCCGGCAGCATTGCATCGGCTGCGGCCAGCCACCGGTCTGGATCGGGCAGCAGCAGCACGGCCTGATGCAACGGCAGGCCTGCCCAGAGCAGATCCGCCACCAGCGGCAGGGTGCTGGAGCGATCGAGCACGGTGAGCGCCCCATAACGGCGGCAGAACGCCAGTGCTTCAGGGGTGGTGCAGGCCAGAACGACGCGGAAGTAGGCCTCGAGTGCCGTGTAGCTGCGATCCGGCCGCAGCATCGTCGCCAACCCCGGTAACGGCAGCTGCGCGGCCAGCTCCTGCACGATCGTGCTCGCCTCGCGCCGCTGGCGGTGGTCGGCACCGAAGCGGCGGCGCCAGTGCCAGAGCAGATCGTTCTCCGGGATCCCGCTGAAGCTGAAATGGCGGCACAGGTGCCACTGCAGCCGATCGCCGCCCCCCTGCGGCTCCGCTAGGAGGCTCACCAGTCGCAGACGCGGTTTGCTCGGGGCCACCCCCAGCGGGCCGGGATAGATCGGTGTGGCCGAGCGCTGCCGGAACGCCGCCGCCGCCGCCGTCCACTCGGCTTCCGGCCGGCAGGGGACGAACTTCGCTGTCAGCGGTGGAATCAGGCCGGCCGCCAGGAAGTGGTTCCAGTACCAGGTTTCGAAATAGAGCGTCGCGCAACCCGTCCAGCCGCAGCGGTAGCGGGCCATCAGCTCCCGGAACACCACCCGGTCGCAGATCGGCCCGTAGGCCGCAGGCATCTGGGCCCAGAGCGCCAGCGAGGCGAAGGCCGGCGGGAAGATCACCATGCAGCTGGTGTCCACATGGCTGTGGTCCAGGTCCTCCTGGCCGGGGGTGAGCAGGCGCTGCCCGTCGGGGAACACGATCTGGCGATCGCTGAACACCACCTCGAAGTTCCCCTGCGCGCGGGTGGCGATCGCCTGCTCCAGATGGTCGGGGCGGAACCAGTTGTCGGCATCGAGAAAAGCGATGCCATCGCAGCCTTCATTCATCGCTGCCAGGGCTCCGAGACTGCGCGGCGTGTTGCCGTTGTCGCCGTGGCCCACGCCCAGGCAGAGGTGACGCCCGGGCAGTGCCTCCACCTCCGGCCGCCGCGGGCCATCGGCCACCAGCACATGCACGCAGGCCAGCGTCTGCGCCTGAACGGAGTCATGACAGCGGCGGATCGTCTCCAGCGCTTCGTTGTGATACGGGGTGATCACGGCGATCCGGAGCGGGCTCGAGGCCGGCGCGATCGCCTCGCAGCACCCCTCGGTGTTGTGATCAGCGCCGTGATCGGCGCCGTGATCGGCGTCGTGATCGGCGTCGTGATCGGTGTGGCGCTTGGGGGTGTGATCGGGGCCACGAGGGGTGGCGGCCGGCAGCCCCAGGGCGCGCCGGTAACGGGCCAACCAGGTGGCGTCGGGAAAACCGCGGTGCTCCTCCGGCAGGGCCTCGAACCCCTGACCCGCCTGCACCGCCATCCAGGTGCGTTTGTCCACGGTGTTGCCGCCATGGCTGATGCACACCAGCGAGCGGAAGGGATCGAGCTGCAGCAACGGGTGCAGCTGGCCTGTCGGCCCCGCCAGAAACGCGGGTTCCTCCGCGGTCTCGGCCGTGGGCTCGAAGCGATGGCCGGCCTCGAGCACGCGGCGGTGGTAGGCGAGGCTGTTGGCAGTGGCGATCCGGGTGCTGTACGGAGGCGTCAGCCAGCGGCTGGCCTCCGGCAGCAGCAGCAGGGGCAGCCGGTCGCAGCCGGCCAGATCCGCCCCGCTGCTGCGCAGGCGTTCCACCGCATGGGAGATGCGGCTGGGGGGGTAGTAATCGTCGTCGTCCATGACCACGATCCACTCGCCGCTGGCCAGGGCATGGGCGAGGTTGCGCTTGGCGCCGATCGGCATCCGTTCGTGCAGCTGCCGCCAGAGCACCGTGATGCCGGCCCGACGGGCGGGTTCCAGATCGGGAGGCTCGCCGATGTCGGAGTCATCCACCAGCACCCACTGCAGGCGCGCCAGGGGATAGTCCTGGGCCAGCAGGCAGTCCATCAGCAGCGGCAGCAGCGGCCGCCGGTTGTAGGTGATCGTGCAGACGCTCACCAGAGGGGGCAGCGTCTCGGGCCTGCTCATCACCTGCCCTGAGGTGGCCGGGGCCTGAACAGCATGCTCAGGCCTCTGCTGCATCGCCATCAGGCTGGGCTCCGGCCGCGCCGCTCTGGAGCGGGATCGGTCGGCACAGCATCCAGAATGGCGGCAGGCCGCTGCTGGCTTCCGCCAGGGGGGGAATCGCGGCTGGATCCGCCAGATCGGCGGCAGCGCCCATCGCCTCCAGGGGTGGCAGCGTCAGCATCCTCTGCATCGCCTGCAACCACAGCCCGGCGCTCAGGCCCGATGGGGCTTCGCCGTCGGGCTCGCGGGTGTGGTTCCAGTCGCGCCGGTCTGCCGGCCTGAGGTTGCGCTGGGCGTGGGCGAAGGCGCGTTGCAGGCTGTGGCCCTGGCTGGAGCGGAAGGCGAGCAGATCGCGACCCAGGGTCGAGCTGATCACCACCAGATGGGTCCAGGCCCTGACTGACCGACACATGTCTGAAACCCATTGCAACAGAATGGGTCTCAATGCATTGGGTGGGCAGGGAGCCATGAGAGTT
>JBJTQH010000146.1:0-19860 GCA_046075505.1 Cyanobium sp.
GTGCCGTAGAGCCGCTGGAACTCAGGCAGGGAGAGACCTTTCTGGAACTGGATCGCGCTACGAGCCATGACCGGACTGGCATTTGCGTACCAGTCTAGCCCCGTGGCTTGCCGTTCGCGGAGCGAGCTGGGTAATCAAGAACCATCATGGAAGACCTGATCACGTACGATCCGATCCTGCAGGAGAGCATCGCCGCTCCGCTCCCGGAGAGCGAGGAGGGCGCAGCGGAAGCGGAGGTGGTCTTTGATCCGCGCCTCCGGATGATGATGTTCATGGCTGACGGGGCTCCTGAGGCTGAGTTCGCTGATGCCGAAGCCAGCGATCTTGAAGCCAGTGATGGGGAGCCGGGCGATGCTGTGATCGCCTACGCCTTTGCTCCGGTGCAGGCGGCCGATCTCGATGTGATGTCTGGCGATGAGGTCGATGTGATGTCTGGCGACGAGGTCGATCCGGAGATGGGGGATGGCAGCGCCGAGCCGGGAGAGGAGCTGATCCCGATTCGTTACCTGTTGCGTGGCGGCTCAACGGGGGATCGGGTGGACCGCAAGCGAGGTCGCCAGGGCGGGACTGATCGGCAGGATGAGGCCAAGGAGGCGGATCGCGAGGCCCGCCGCCAGGGGCATGGTCGGCGTCGGCGTCGCGGCCGTGAGGATCAGGAGGCCGCAGAGAATCCGCTGGATGGGGGTGATGGGATCCGCGAGGGCGGCCGGGGTAAGCGCAAGGCTGCCGATCAACCTGGGCGTCACGACCATGGACGCCGGCGCGATCAGAAGCTGGCTGGAGCGGATGCCCGCCGACAGGCAGCTCCTGACGGCGATGCCATTGAGGGCGATGCCATGCCAGATCACGATGACGATGTCCATGCCGATCCTTCTTTCTCCTTGAAGGAGGACGATCATGGTGATTACGGCCATTCCGATCACAGCCATGATGATGGCTATGGCGACGATGACTATGGTGATATGGATCACCATGATGACTCACAGCATCATGAAGATGATGATTCCGCACCTGATCATGGCTCCGATGATGATGCCAGCCTGGACGATGAAAGTGCCGACGATGATTCAGTCGATCACAAGTCTGATGACAACGGCTACGGCGATGATGGCTCTGTTGATGACGGCCTGAATCATGCCGGTGCTGATGATGATTCAGAGGATCAGGATTCCGATGATCACGGCTCCGGTGATGACGGCTCGGATGATCACGGCTCCGGTGGCCCGGCTGCAGCTGTTGTCTCCGATGCCCGCGAGCATCGGGCGGCTCCCGAGGCGGCCTCGGCTGATGCGACCCGCGCCAGCTCTGCCCGGTTGATGACCGCAGAGGCGGTGAGCGTCGCCTGGATGGAGCCTGCCGTCTCTGATGGACCCGCCGAGGAGCCCTTGCCTGAGGTTTCGCTGCTGCTGGAGGCGATCGAAGCCGACGTGCCGATCGCGGAGATGGAAGCGCTCGCTGCGGTGCTCGATGGCGTCGATGCGTCTGCGACATCGGATCCGGTGCTGCTGGATGCGGTCCTCGAGGAGCCGATGGTTCCGGTGTTGATCAGCAGCGGTCCGGAACGCCTGCTGGCCACCTCTGGCCGTGATCGCCTCATCGGTGATCCCGAGCTCCACTCCATTTTCCAATGGAACCGGCTGCGCGATTCCCTGCTGGGTGGCTCCGGTCCGGAGCGGCGCTGGGATGTGATCCGCGGCTTCGATCCCGCGATGGACAGCCTCGATGCCCCCGCATCGGTGCTCACCGAGTCGATCGAGGTGGAGGTCGGTCAGGCCGCGCGGCTCAATGCCGGCTATCTGCAGCGGCGGGTGCTTCAGGGCGATCCGTTCGCTCCCCACACCGCCGTGGCCTTCGGCTGCGAAGGTTTTGAGGGCACCTTCGTGGCCTTCAACGATGGCCAGACGGGCTATCAGCCCGGCCGCGATAGCCTGCTGTTCCTCAAGGGCCACCACCTGGCCGCCGGGGAGATCACGTTGATCTGAGCCGTCGCTCGGCGGGGCGCCCGGCCCCTGGGTCTGCCCGCCCGCGGGCCGCTCTCTCGCCCGCCGGTGGTTGCGACCTAGGGTCCGCAGCCATGGGCGCCCTGCACATCGTCTGGTTCAAGCGCGATCTGCGGGCGTTCGACCATCGCCCTTTGTTGCTCGCCAGTCGTCTGGGCCCGGTGCTGCCGCTGCTGGTGCTGGAGCCGGAGCTGTGGCAGCAGGCGGATGCCTCGCTGCGGCAGTGGCTGTTCTGCCGCGACTGCCTGCTGGAGTTGCGACAGGAGCTGGCCGGCCTGGGCCAGCCGCTGGTGGTGCGGGTCGGTTCGGTGGTCACGATCCTGGAGCGGGCCCGTCGCCACTTCGGTGTCGCCGGCCTCTGGAGCCACCAGGAGACCGGCAATGGCTGGACCTACGCCCGTGATCGCCAGGTGGCGGCCTGGGCTCGCCATCACGGCATCCCCTGGACGGAACTGCCCGGTTTCGGGGTGATCCGGCGCCTCGCCAGCCGTGACGGCTGGGCCGGCCGCTGGGAAGCGCTGATGGCGGAACCGGTGGCCCCCGCCCCCGAGCGGCTCACCCCCCTGGTCGGCCTGGATCTCGGCCCCCTGCCCGGGGCTGCCGCGCTCGGTCTGGCTGCCGATCCCTGCCCGCTGCGCCAGCCCGGTGGACGCCGTCGGGGGCTGGCCCTGCTCGAAAGCTTTCTGAGCCATCGCGGTCTGCACTACCGGCGCGATCTCTCGGCGCCGCAGACGGCCCTACGCGCCTGCTCCCGCCTCTCGCCCCACCTCGCCTGGGGCAGCCTGTCGCTGCGCGAGGTGGTGCAACACGCCCGCGCCCGTCGCCGCCAGCTGCTGGCTGAGCCCGGCGGCAGCAGCGCGCTGCGCACCTGGGGCCGCTCCCTGCGCGCCTTCGATGAGCGGCTGCACTGGCACTGCCATTTCATCCAGAAACTGGAATCGCAGCCGGATCTGGAGTTCCGCGCCCTGCATCCGCTCACCGCCGGTTGGGCGCAGCCCGATCCGGAGCGCCTGGCCGCCTGGGCCGAGGGCCGCACCGGCGTGCCGTTCGTGGATGCCTGCATGCGCAGCCTGATCGCCTCGGGATGGCTCAACTTCCGCATGCGGGCGATGCTGCAATCCTTCGCCACCCACCATCTGGCCCTGCCCTGGCGTGACAGCGGTCTGGTGCTGGCCCGCCTGTTCGTCGACTACGAGCCGGGCATCCACTGGAGCCAGTGCCAGATGCAGGCGGGCACCACAGGGATCAACACCCTGCGCATCTACAACCCGATCAAGCAGGGCCAGCAGCACGACCCCCAGGGGCTGTTCCTGCGCCGCTGGCTGCCGGAGCTGGCGGTGGTGCCGGCGGTGCATCGGCATCACCCCTGGACGATGGATGTGGCGTTGCAGGAGCGACTCGGCTGCCTTCTGGGCCGCGACTATCCCCTGCCGATCGTGTCGGTGCAGGAGGCGGCCCGCCGGGCCCGCGACCATCTCTGGAACCTGCGCCGCCAGGAGGGCTTCCCGGCCCTGGCCGATGCCATTCAGCAGCGCCATGGCTCCCGTCGCTCCGGCCTGCGCCCGCCCCGCAGTGGACGTCCGCTCCGCAGCGGCCCATCCGGTGTCGTGCCGTTGCAGCAGCTGCAGCTGGATCTCTCCTGAGCGACGGTCGCGCCGGGCGGCTGCCCAGGGCTCGAGATCCCTGACGGCAGCGCCCATTCCAGTCCCCGTCCGGCTCCTACCCTTGCCCCCATGGCTGAGTCCCCCTCCCCCAGCGGCGTCAGCCGCCACCGCCCCAGCCCGGAGGGCCCCTCCCTGGACGGCGGCTCGCTGGACTGCACCGAAACCTTTGATGTGATTGTGGTGGGCGGCGGCCATGCCGGCTGCGAGGCGGCTCTGACGGCGGCCCGGCTGGGGATGCGCACGGCCCTGTTCGCCCTCAATCTCGATCGCATCGCCTGGCAGCCCTGCAACCCGGCCGTCGGTGGACCGGCCAAGAGCCAGCTGGTGCATGAAGTCGATGCCCTCGGGGGGGTGATCGGGCGGCTCGCCGATGCCACGGCGCTGCAGAAGCGCATCCTCAACGCCAGCCGTGGTCCTGCGGTCTGGGCCCTGCGCGCTCAGACCGACAAGCGCCAGTACGCCCGCCAGATGCTGCAGCTGCTGCAGCACACCCCCAACCTCGCTCTGCGGGAGGCGATGGTCACCGGGCTGGAGATCGAGGGGGATCCCCGCGGCGGTGGCGCGGCCTGGGATCCGGCCCAGGGGCCGGCGGCGCGGGTGATCGGGGTACGCACGTATTTCGGCAGTGTTTATGCCGCCCCCGCGGTGATCCTCACCACCGGCACCTTCCTGGGGGGCCAGATCTGGGTGGGCGATCGCTCGATGCCGGCCGGTCGCGCCGGCGAACAGGCCGCCGAGGGACTCACCGAGGCGCTGCAGGCCCTGGGCTTCCGGCTCGGTCGCCTCAAGACCGGCACACCGGCCCGGGTCGACCGGCGCAGCATCGCCCTCGATCAGCTCGAGGAGCAGCCCAGCGATGCCCACGACCGCTTCTTTTCATTTGATCCGGCGGCCTGGGTGAGCGGTGAACCGATGAGCTGCCACATCACCCGCACCACCGCCGCCACGCACCAGCTGATCCGCGACAACCTGCATCTCACCCCGATCTACGGCGGCCATCTCGACAGCAAGGGGCCCCGCTACTGCCCCTCGATCGAGGACAAGATCGTGCGGTTCGCCGAGAAGGAAAGCCATCAGATCTTCCTGGAACCGGAGGGGCGCGACACGCCGGAGATCTATGTGCAGGGCTTCTCCACCGGCCTGCCCGAACGGCTGCAGCTGGAGCTGTTGCGCACCCTGCCGGGGCTGGAGCAGTGCGTGATGCTGCGGCCTGCTTACGCCGTGGATTACGACTATCTGCCGGCCACCCAGTTGTGGCCCACGCTGGAAACCAGGCGGGTGCAGGGGTTGTACACCGCCGGGCAGCTCAACGGCACCACCGGTTATGAGGAGGCTGCCGCCCAGGGGCTGGTGGCGGGCCTCAATGCCGTGCGCCAGCTGCGCGGCCAGGAGCCGGTGCACTTCCCGCGTGAGGGCAGCTACATCGGCACGATGATCGATGACCTGATCACCAAGGATCTGCGCGAGCCCTACCGGGTGCTCACCAGCCGCAGCGAATACCGGCTGGTGCTGCGCGGCGACAACGCCGATCGTCGTCTGACCCCTCTGGCCCATGAGCTGGGCCTGATCGATGCGCGCCGCTGGCAGATCCATCAGGGCAAGCAGGAGGCGATCGAGGCCGAGAAGCGGCGCCTCGAGACGGTGCGCCTCAAGGCCAGCGATCCCGCGGCGGCGGCCGTGGTCGCCGAAACCGGTGCGGCGATCAAGGGCTCGATCACCCTGGCCGATCTGCTGCGCCGCCCCGGCTTCCACCACGACGCCCTGGTGCGTCATGGCCTGGCGGACGGGGCGCTGCCCACCGATGTGCGCGAGGGCGCCGAGATTGACATTCGCTACAGCGGCTATCTGGCCCGCCAGCAGCAGCAGATCGATCAGGTGCGCCGCCAGCAGGGTCGGACCCTGCCGCAGGATCTCGATTACGCCGGGATCGGCACCCTTTCGGCCGAGGCGCGCGAGAAGCTGGCGGCCGTGCGCCCCCACACCCTTGGTCAGGCGTCCCGCATCCCAGGGGTGAGCCCAGCCGATGTGAACGCCCTGCTGCTCTGGCTGGAACTGCGCAGCCGTCGCAGCTGTGCTGCACCGTCCACAGCGCAGAAAGCGCCGGTACACTTCCCCATCCCCTGAGCGCTCAGGACCGCTGGTGAACGCCCCCGCATCCGGTCCGCCGCATCGCGGTGGTGAAGGCCGCCCCCGGCGCGGTATTCCCAGGTCCCGTGCCTTCTGGGAGCTCAAGGCGGAGCAGATGATGAACCGGATCTTCGATCCGGACGATCCGATCGATCTGCCCTTCGAAACCCGTCCCGAGGAGGGCAGCGACGGGGAGATCCCTCCGGTGGCGGCCGCCTTCGTGGCGGTTCCGCCGCCGGGGCCTGCCGGCCCGGATGTCTCCCGCGAGGTGCCTGCAGCCGCCGGCGCCCTGGATGCCGCCCCTGCCGGCGCCATGCCTCCCTCCGGGATTCCGGCGGTCTCCGGGGCCACGGCTGCCGCCCCTGCCGCTGCGCCGCTGGCCGCCCCCGCGGCGGTTCCTGCTGCTCCCGCTTCCGATGCCCCCGCCTCCGAGGCTGCTGTTGCTGCCGCTGAGGCGGAAACAGCGGCTGCCTCCGGGGCCCCGATCAGCGCACCTGCCGCGGCTCCTGCCCGGTCGCGCGCGCCCTCCCGTCGCCCTTCCGTGCGGCTGGAACGGCTGGCTGAGCGGTCGCGCCGGCCCGATGATCGCCTGCTGCTGATCTCTGCGCTGGCCGGTGTGTGCATGGTCAGCGTCGCCGGATCGCTCCTTTATTTCGGCTACTGGAACCGCCTGCAGCAGAGCCTCACCCAGGAGCGCAACCTGCTGCTGGTGGAGCGGTTGCGCAGTCTCGGGCCGGCCGCTTCCGCCCCGGCTCCGGCCCCCGTCGCTCCTGAGCTGCCGGCTCCAGCCGGGGTTCCCGGTGCCACCGCCGTGCCGCCGCCTGCCGACAGCGGGCCCGCTGCCGAGGGGTTGCCGCCGCCACCGCCCGAGGAGCCCTGGATCGAGCAGCTCTCCAGCCTGCCCCGTTCCCCCCAGACCCCTTCGCGTGTGCTGACCGTGCCGGTGTCCCCCGGACTGGGGGCGTCAGCCCCGGCCGCCCGGCCGTCCGCTGCCGCATCCCAGACGCGAGCCACCCCCAGCCGTGCGGCGGCACCCCGGGCGAGCGCCCCCCTGCCGCAGCTGGTGGGGGTGGTGGCCGGGGCGGGACGCAGCCCCTCCGCCATCTTTCTGGTGGGCGGCAGTTCCCTGAGCGTTGCCACCGGTGATGTGATCGGTTCCAGCGGCTGGCGTCTGCGCAGCGCCGAGGGGGAGACCGCCCTGATCGAGCGCGATGGCGAGGTGCGTCAGATCTCGATCGCCAGCGGCAACGGCTTCTGAACCCATCTGCCTAGGCTCGTGGCCCGTCCCGGCGTCCTGGCCGTGTCCAGCCGTTCTCCGATCGCCGCTCCCTGCCAGCCCGGCGGCTCCACGGCCGGCCGCCAGCCTGCTTCCGGGACGCTGCTGCCTTCGCCCTGGCCCCTGTGGCAGGCCCCCTTCGCCGAGGTGCAGAACGCCACCGCCGGCCGCCAGCTCAGTGGAGCCTGGAAGCTGCTGCTGCTCGGTGATGGCAGTCCCACCCGCCACCTGCAGCTGCTCACCGGTCAGCCGCTGGAGGTGGAACTGATCGCCATGGCCCCCGACGTCCCGGGTCTGGCCGGACCGCCGGCACCGGCGGAGGTGGCGGAGCTGGAGCCACCGCTGCTGCGCCGTCAGGTGTGGCTCAACTGTGGCGCCCTCACCCTGGGCTGGGCCGAAAGCTGGTGGAACCTGGCTGCAGCGGAACGGCATCTGCGCGACCGCCGTCAGCCGATCTGGCGCAGCCTCACCAGCGGCCGGGCCGAGCTCTATCGGGAGGTGGACGGGCTGGCGCAGGTGCGTGCCCCCTGGCTGGAGGAGCGCTTCGGGTGTGAAGGGCCGTTCTGGTCGCGGCATTACCGCTTCTTCCGCGCCGGTCGCGAGCTCACCGTGATCCGGGAGGTGTTCTCGCCTGTGCTGGAGCGCTGGCTGGGGCCGGCCGCCGGCCGCGACGGCAGCCGTTCCTATCGTGACGTTTCGTGAACTCGGTAACGGCCTGTCGCGCTTTCCGCTTGACGGATTGACGCCGCTCTGGGCACGGCCAGCATGCGGGCAACGCGCCAGACGACCATGTCCCGTCATTCCCGTTCCCGCGCCGCCTCCGCTGCCGTCTCCAGAAGCCGCAGCGGTGGAGCTTCGCCGCCGCGGCCTGCCGTGTCAGCAGCCCCTGCGGTTGAATCGCCGGCCCTCGAACCGCAGACCGGTGAACCGCCGGCGCCGCTGCACCCCGTGCCCTCCGAGTGGTTGAGCCTCACCGAGCTCGGCCGCATCTATGGCATCTCGGCTGTGCATACCGGCCGGCTGCTCGTGCTCTCCGGCCTGCGCAGCAAGGAGGGCGAGCCCACGGCCCTCGCCCTGGAGCAGGGCCTGGCCCTCTGCCCCCATCCCGGCGATCACCACCAGGCGCTCTGGAGTCGCCAGGGCTGCGCCGTCCACCTCGAGCGCCAGGGTCAGGTGCCGATGCAGCAACGCAGTCTTGTCGGTCTCTGGGCTGATCTGCTCAGTGCCCTGCAGCAGGGGTCTCCGGCGATCAGCGTTTCAGCGGAAGAGATGGCCGATGATCTTCCGCGCGAGCTGGTGCGCCCCGTCAACCTCGAGTTGCGGCAGCGGGGCTGCAGTTTCCAGGTGCGAACGATCAGACGAGCCGCAGCGCCTCGGCCTGCCTGCTCGCCTTCTCCAGCAGCTGACGCAGGCGTTCCTCGTCCGTGTGGCTGAGGTTGGTGCGCAGCAGGCGGGCGTGGGGGGCGTGGGCGCGCAGGCGCTCGATCACCCGTTCGGGGCTTGATTCCCGCAGCAGCAGGAACAGGGCTGCGGTGCCTGGCGGCAGCGTCTCCCCCACCTCCCGCATGAAGCCATCGTGAATGCCCAGATCGGAAAGCGATCCGGAAGCGGCGCCGATGCCTGCACCGACCGCCGCCCCCAGCAAGGGGTTGAGAAATAGCAGCCCCACCAGGGACCCCCAGAAGCCGCCGCCCAGAGCACCGGCGGCGGTGAGGTTGAGGGCCTGGCGCAGATGCACCTGGCCCTTGTCATCCCGGTCGACCACCACCGCATCCTCCAGGGAGATCAGCTGCTCACGCTGGATGTCCACCAGTTCGCGGCGCACCTCCTCCGCTTCCGCGACCGTGGGAAAGCCCATCACCACCAGGCTGCTCATCGTTGTGCGTGCGCTGTGGGTTTCAGGTTAGGGATGGGGCGCACCGCCACTCAGCGGCGGCGGCTGGAGCGCGGCAGACGGCGGCTTTCGGCGGCAGGTTCGCTGCGTTCTTCGCGTTCGCGCTCCTCGCCGGGGGGGCGGCCGCCGCTGCGACCGGATCGGCCATCGGTCTCGCTGCTGCGGGCTCCGGCCTCGCTCCGCTGCCAGCGGTTGATCGTGAACAGCGCGTCGGAGGGCCACTCCTGATCGCTGTCGCTGGAGGGCTGTGGGGGTTGCGGGCGCTCCGTCGGGCCGATGCTGCGGCGCGAGAGGGCTGCCAGGCGACGGCGGGGTCGCCCTGTTGACGGCGTGCTGGTTGCGCCGGCGGCGTTGCTGCTGAAGGAGGCCATGGCTGGTGGGGCGCCCGGGATCTCGGCTGCTGCCGTGGCGCCGGTGCTCGGGGGGCGGCGCGGCGGCGCGGGGCGCTCGCCGGGGCGGCGATCGATGCGCCGCTCTGCGGAGGCTTCCTGCCAGCCGGGACCACCGCCCCGGCCGGAGCGGGGCGGCTGGGCCTCCTCCTGCCAGGGTTCGCGCCAGTCCTCGTCGTCGTCGAGCAGCCAGTCGAGCCTTTCCTCCACCCAGCGCCCCAGGCCATCGAAGCCGCTGCGGCCCAGGGGGCGCCCTTCACCGCGGCGGGCGCCCGGCCGCGATCCCGGTCGGCTGCCGGAAACGCCATCAACCAATTGCCGGCCGGTGCTCATCCAGCGCTCGAGGCGCTGATCGAGAGGTGCCGCCTGGCGCGGCCCGCGGCCATCGCCGGCAGCAGGGGGGCGGGGCACTCGGCGCCTGTCGCCGTCGTAGGACTCCATCGGCTCACCCTACCGGCGTTGTCTTCAGGGCCGCTGCCCCGGCAGCCGTGGCGGGGGAAAATCGGCTGGCCTGAGCTGGGCGGCAGGAGGTGCCGGCGCAGGTAGGCGCTGCGCCAGACGCTGGGCGAGATGGTGTTCCCGCAGCAGCCCCACCAGGGTGATGCTCAGGCCGCCCCACTGCAGAGCCCAGAGAAAGGTGGCCATCGCCGCTGAGCGTTCGCCGGACCCTAAGCGGTCGCAGGTCGGTGCAACCGTTGCCGCCGTTGCCGCCGTTGGCGCCGTTGGCGCCGGTGCCGCCTCTGCCGGGCCCGGTGTCGCCTCGGCCAGGTATGAACCATGGCTGTTCCGGACTCCAGGTGCCGCCGCTGATCGCTGCAGCCGCGGGCCCGCGGCAGGGCGGCTCAGGGGCTGACGGCTTCAAACACGAGCACACAGCTGCTGTGCCAGCGGCCACCGTGCAAGCGTTCACAGCAGAGGCGGCAGGCCACACCGTTCTGGCGCCGGCGGTAAGGGGTGCGCAGACCGCAGCCGGGGCAGCGGGCCATCCAGCGCGGTGGTCGGCTCTGCACCGGGAAGTGATGGCGCACGCTCACCCGGAACTCCTGCTGGGCGCCATTGATCGCTTCCATGCAGGCCCGGAAGCGGGGGCCATGCCCTTCCTGAAGCCCCAGCACCCGATGCACCCAGGCGTGAATCATCTCGTGGCAGAGAGTGCTGGTGGTGGCTTCGGCCGGCAGGGGATCGAGCAGGGGCCGCGACAGCACGATCTCGCTGAGGGCCGTGCCGTCGGGCTGTCGGCCGTAGCGATAGAGGCCGGCGCTGCGTCGCATCCGGCCGTCGCTCCAGCGCACGCTCACCAGGCTGCGGCCATCGCTCCCCACCAGGGTGCCCTCGAAATGCTCGCGGTTGAGCCGATGAAACAACGGCATCAACGGGACCAGGGCCACACCAGCGCGCCAAGCGGCGGTCAGTCTGCCGGATCCGGCCGCGGCTGCGCCCGCCATCACCGCGCGCCATCACCGTCCTTCGTCACCGCGCCCCTGCCGCCGCGGCCCCAGACCCTGGTCCTGCAGAATCGGGCCCACTTCCCCGCATGCGTCCATGGATTGGTCCCTCGTGCAGACGATCGGCTCGAAGGCCCTGCTGGCCGGCGCCGGTGCCCTGCTGCTCTACTGGACGATCTCGGCGGTGAAGCTGGTGCTCAGCGCCCGCGGCATCAATCCGTTGATCAAGCAGTTCTTCACGCAGGTGGCCTCCGGTCAGGTGGATGGTGCCTATCTGCTCACCACCAAGAACTACCGCTCCCATGTCAACCGCCAGCAGTTCATCCGCTTCCTGGCGGGCCTGCAGCTGAACAAGTACCGCAATCTCAAATCCGGCCGTCCGCGCCTGCAGGACAACCAGCTCATCCTCACCGTCAAACTGAAGACGGATGGCAAGGAAGAGCTGCCGCTGGATTTCACCTTCGTCAAGGTTGACGACGCCTGGCGGGTGGATCGCATCCAGAAGGTCGCCGCCGGCTGAGCGGCTCCCCCTTCCTGCCCGCTTCCCCGTCGCCCCGAGCTGGTCCTGGCGGCCGATCCGCAGGCCCGTGAGGGCGACCGCGCCGGCAGGGCCGCAGCTGCCGATCGCCATGGGGGGCGCTGCCCGTGACTGGGTAGATCGGCGTGCTCACCGCCACCCTGCCGACGCCGAGCCCCAGCCAGGCCCAGGCGATGAGCGAGGCGGCCGGCGGCAAGGTACCCGGCGGCAAGGCATCGGTGCGGTGAGCCGGAAGACCAGCGTTGACGGGGCCGGCAAGGAGGCGGGCACCCAGCTGGCCAGGGCCCGCAGCCTGGGGGTGACGGTGCTCGATGCGGCGGGGCCCCGAGCGGCGGGGCTCCGAGCGGCGCTGCATCGTCCGCTCTCCTAGACAGCCCGCAACAACGGGTCAGGGAGTGGGCTGGTCCGTGGGATGCTGCGCAAGCCGTTTCCAGCCGGCAGCATGGGTCCGGCTTTCGGGCCCCTTCCCCTCTGACCCATTCCGTGTCCAGCACCCCCTCGCCCCCACCGGGCAACATCACGCTGAACATCGACGCTCCCGTCGTTGCTCCCGGTGGCGAGTCGCCTCCTGACCTCCAGCAGACTGCCCACCAGCCTGCCACCCCGGCCGCCGCGCACCAGGAGATCTCCGCGGAGCTGTGGGGCAGCCTGGCGCGCCATCAGCTGCTGCTGCCCCTGCTGCGTCAGCGGGTGATCGCGGCGGCGGTCGCTGGGGTGTCGCTCAGCGAGGAGGAGCGGGTCGAAGCCCAGAAGGCCTGGGCCTCGCATCACAACATCACCTCGATGGAGGTGCTGCAGAACCACTGCCGTCGCTATGGCCTGGTTGAAGCCGATCTGCACTGGCAGGCGGAGCTGCCGATGCGGGTGCAGCGCTATGGCGAGGAGCATTTCTCCCACCGGGCTGAGAATCGTTTTCTGGCCCGCAAGAATCAGCTGGATCAGGTGATCTACAGCCTCCTCCGTGTTCAGGATGGGGCGCTGGCGCGGGAGCTGTATCTGCGCATCGCCGAAGGGGAAGCCGACTTCGCCGAGCTGGCCGCCCGCTACGCTCTCGGCCCCGAGCGCAGCACCCGTGGTGTGGTGGGGCCGGTGCCGATGCTGCAGGCCCATCCGATCCTGGCGGAGCTGCTGCGCACCTCCCAGGTGGGGCAGCTGCATCCCCCGATCGCCATTGAGCAGTGGTGGCTGGTGGTGCGGCTGGAGAGCCTGCATCCCGCCAGCTTCGATGAGGACATGCGCCGCCGCATGACCCGTGAATTGTTTGAAGAATGGGTGGAGGAGGAGGTGGCGCGCTGGCTGCAGGAGCGGCGCCTGCCCCCAGAGATCGCCAGCAATCCCGGAGACGCGTCATGACCCGCAGTGCCACCCATCCACTTGAGGCCCTCTTCCAGGCGGAACCCCTCGCCTCCCTGAGCGAAAAGGGCCGCGCCCGACTGCGGGACGGCTGCCAGCTCTCCCGCTATGAGGAAGGCCATGCCCTGTGCAGCAACACGGCCATCCCCGACCGGGTGCTGTTGATTCTGGAAGGGGAGGCCCGGCTGCTCGGGGAGCGGGATGGTCGGCCCTTCACCCTGGAGCGCCTTGGTGCGGGACAGATGATCGGCCTGGTGTCCCTGCTGCGGGCCGCCCCCTGTGAGCTGGTCAGCGCCGCCACCCCCCTGCTGGCGGCGGTGGTGCCCGACAGCCTGATCGTTGAGCTGCTGCGCAGCGAAGCCGACTTCCGGCGCGCCTGCGGTCGTCAGCTGTGGACGTCCGAGCTGTTCGATCTGCTGGTGCAGCGCCTCGAGGGGCAGGCCCAGAAGGGAAGTTCCGATCCCGCCCAATGGCGCCAACGCCTGCAGGAGCTGGCGGGTCAGGCCCAGGCCCTGAGCCCGGAGGGCCTCTCGGCCGATGCGGTGTCAGCGGATCAGGAGCTGGTGCTCGCCAGCGCCAACGTCGCTGATGTGCCGCTGGGCACGGTGCTCGATCCGTCCCGGCCGCTGCCCGCACCGCGGCCGCCGCTGCCGTTGCGCTTGCTGCTGCTGCCGGCGCGGGATGAGCCCACGGCAGTGCTGCCGGCTGCAACCGCCGTCACCTCCCTGGAGAAAGCGCCCCTGGAGAGCGGTGCTGATCTGGTTGAGGTGCCGGCGGCGGCCCCCCAGCCCACCAGCCTTGATCTCGGCCAGCCCAGGATGGGCCGCGGCATGACCCTGATCCGCGGCCAGGGCCCTCTGGAGGAAACCCTCGCCTGCTTCCAGATGGTCGCCCGTCTGCTGGAGCTGCCCTGGCGCCGTGATGCGATCGACAAGATCCTGCGCGACAAGCTGCGGCGCGGCCAGGCGATCGATCTGCCCCTCTGCGGCCAGATTGCGGCGATGCTCGGCCTGCTGGTGAGCGGTGCCAAGGTGCCGCCCTCGGCGGCCACCCGTCTGATCACGCCGTGCATGCTCTCCTGGCAGGGCGGCTTTGTGATCGTGACGGCCAGCAATGCCGCCGGTCTCACCCTGGCGTCACCCTCGCAGGGCTGGAAGCAGCTCTCGCCGGCCCAGATCGCGGAGGAGTATCCGGAAGGGCTGGAGGTGTTGCTGCTGGAGCGCAGCATCGATACCCCCGAGCAGACATTCGGGCCCGGCTGGTTCTGGCCGGCCTTGAAGCGCTATCGCGGCATGTTGCTGCAGGTGCTGCTGGCTTCGTTTGTGGTGCAGCTGTTCACCCTGGCGAACCCGCTGCTGATTCAGGTGATCATCGACAAGGTGATCTCCCAGCGCAGCCTCGACACGCTGCAGATTCTCGGTATCGCCCTGGTGGTGGTGACCCTGATGGAGGGTGTGATCGGATCGCTGCGCACCTTCCTGTTCACCGATACCACCAACCGCATCGACCTGCGCCTCGGTGCAGAGGTGATCGACCGGCTGCTGCGCCTGCCGCTGGGTTATTTCGATCGCCGCCCGGTGGGCGAGCTGGGTACGCGTATTTCCGAACTGGAGAAGATCCGCAATTTCCTCACCGGTCAGGCCCTGATCACGGTGCTCGATGGCGCCTTCTCGATCATCTACATCGTGGTGATGGCCCTGTACAGCTGGCTGCTC
Organism: Cyanobium sp.; assembly: GCA_046075505.1. Lineage (GTDB taxonomy): Bacteria > Cyanobacteriota > Cyanobacteriia > PCC-6307 > Cyanobiaceae > Cyanobium. The sequence goes on from JBJTQH010000146.1 coordinate 14,402, forward strand.
ACGATCATCGCCCTGATGGTGCTGCCGATCCAGATCGGCCTCACCCTGCTGGGGGCACCGTTGTTCCGCCGTCAATATCGCCAGGCGGCGGAGGAAAATGCCCGCACCCAGAGCCACCTGGTGGAGGTGCTCACCGGCATTCAGACGGTGAAGGCCCAGAACGTGGAGATGGTGAGCCGCTGGAAGTGGCAGGATCTCTACGCCCGCTATATCTCCCGCACCTTCGAGAAGACGATCACAGCGACGTTCCTCAATGAGACGTCGCAGGTGCTGCAGAAGCTGTCGCAGCTGATGGTGCTCTGGGTGGGTGCCACCCTGGTGCTCAGCGGCGACATGACCCTCGGCCAGCTGATCGCCTTCCGTATCATCAGCGGTTATGTGACGCAACCGCTGCTGCGTCTCTCCTCGATCTGGCAGAACATCCAGGAGCTGCGCGTTTCATTCGAGCGACTCGCCGACGTCGTCGATACGCCCGAGGAGTCGAGCCAGGCCGATCGCGGCAACATTCCTCTGCCTTCGGTGGAGGGGGATGTGGTCTTCGAGAATGTTAGCTTCAGCTTCGGGCCCAGCCTGCCTGAGGTGCTCACCAATGTCGATCTGCATGTGCCCCAGGGCACCTTCGTCGGCATCGTGGGCCAGAGCGGTAGTGGCAAGAGCACCCTGATGAAACTGCTGCCCCGTCTCTACCGGCCCAACAAGGGGCGCATCCTGATCGATGGCTATGACATTGAGAAGGTGGAGCTCTATTCGCTGCGCCGTCAGATCGGAATCGTGCCCCAGGATCCGCTGCTCTTCTCCGGCACGATCAGTGAAAACATCGCCCTCACCAACCCCGAGGCCACCAGTGAGGCGATCGTGCGTGCGGCCCGCATTGCGGCGGCCCATGATTTCATCATGAAGCTGCCCTCCGGCTACAGCACGCCGGTGGGTGAACGCGGTGCCTCCCTCTCGGGTGGCCAGCGTCAGCGCATCGCCATCGCCCGCACCCTGCTCAGCAATCCGCTGTTGCTGGTGATGGACGAAGCCACCAGTGCGCTCGACTATGATACAGAGCGCGAAGTTTGCAACAATCTTCGCGATGAACTCAAAAACACGACGGTGTTCTTTATCACCCATCGCCTCTCCACCATTCGCCGCGCCGATAGAATTGTGATGACGCACCAGGGCGCCATTGTTGAAACCGGTACACACGAAGAACTGATGGCGCTCAAAGGTCGCTATTACGCTCTCTACCGCCAGCAGGAGGCCAACTGATGGCACCCCGTCTGCTCCCTCCTTCTCCCGGGGAGCTCATGCGTCGCACCCAGAATGCGATCGAACGCTCCATCCATGCCGACAGCAACGATGTCGTGCTGCAGCAGTCCCGCTTCTGGGCGCGCAGCATCACCTGGACCCTGATGGGGGTCACCGCCTTCGGGGTGGCCTGGCTCGCCCTGGCCAAGACCGAGGAGATCGTCACGGCCCCCGGCAAGCTCGAGCCCCTTGGCGTCGTCAAGGATGTGCAGATGCCGGTGGGAGGTGTGGTCGATCAGGTGCTGGTCAAGGAGGGGCAACAGGTCGGCAAGGGGCAGGTGTTGCTCAAGCTCGACACCGAGACCACGCGCGATCGCCGCGACAGCATCGAGAAGACGATTGCCTTCAAGTCGCAGCAACTGCTCCTCAAGCAGCAGGAGCTTGATCGCTATCTCGATGTCAACGACACTGAGCAGCAGGTGTTGGGTGAATCGCTGCAGCTGGAGCGTGAGGTGCTCAGCCGCCTCGAGGTGCTCAATCGCCAGGGTGCCACCGCTGAGCTGCAATATCTGCAGCAGCGCAACCGTGTGCAGGAGGTGGAGGGCAAGTTGCGTGAGGTGCAGGTCGACCGCCTGCGTCAGCAGGCCATCCTGCAACAGGGAGCCCGCGAACTGCAGAGTGAGCTCGCTGACCTGCGCAGCAAACTGATCGAGCTCAATGTCAACATCCGCTATCAGGTGGTGCGGGCGCCGGAGGCTGGCGTGGTGTTTGAGCTCAAGCCGAAATCGCGTGGCTTCGTCGCGCAGACCAGCGATCCGGTGATGAAGATTGTGCCCTTCGATCGCCTCGAGGCGCGGGTGGAGGTGGCCAGCCAGGACATCGGTTTTGTGTCCGTCAATAAGATTGCTGATGTCAGCATCGATTCGTTCCCCGCGACCGACTTCGGTGTCTTGCAGGGGCGTGTGCGCCGTATCGGTTCTGATGCCCTGCCTCCGGATCAGCTGAAGAACTTCTACCGTTTCCCGGTGGATATCAAGCTGGACAACCAGCAGCTGAAGCTCAGGAATGGCAGCCTCCTTCCCCTGCAAGTGGGGATGTCACTCACAGCCAATATCAAGCTCCGCAAGGTGACTTACCTGCAGCTGCTGCTCAGCGACTTCAAGGACAAGGTGGATTCGCTGCGCCGGATCTGAAGCGCGCTGCCCCCGCTTGTGTGACTGCCTGCGCGGCAATGGTCGTCATTCCGGCCGGATCCATGTAGACAGTCGACAGCCTGCCCCCCGGGATGTCTTCCTTGCCCTCCTGCCCGGAGCCGCCCCTGCCCCCGTCCGTCGGCTCCGAGCCGGCACCGACTCCCGGGCCGGTCTGGCAGGGGACGTCTGGCCCTAGTCCTGCTGCTGCTGTTCTGCGCGGGCGGCGGCGGTGTCTGGTGGTGGCAATCCCAGCGGCAGCGCCAGCGTCAGGCGGCCGAAGCGCCACCGCTGCTGCCGCGCCGCATCGCCGCTCTCGGACGGGTGGAACCGCTCGATGGGGTGGTGAAGCTGTCGGTGCCCAGCAGCCTGGCCAACGATCCGGTCAGTCGCATCCTGGTCAAGGATGGTGAGCAGGTGCGCCAGGGGCAGCCGCTGGCGGTCCTGGAGAGTGCCGCGTCCCTGGAGGTGGCGGTGCGTCAGTCGCAGGCGGCGATCGCCACCGCCCAGCGCCGGATCACCAGCCAGGACAGCGTCATCGCCAAAACCAGAGCCCAGCTCGCGCAGGCGGAGGTGGAGCTGCGGCGCTATCGGCAGCTTTATGCCGCCGGCGCCAGCAGCGCTGAGGAACGGGATCGCCGCGACACGATCGCTAGCACCGCTCGGGCCAATCTCGATCAGGCGCTTTCTGATCGCGCCACGATGGCGGCGGAGCTGGAGGAGAAGCGGGCGGATCTGGAGGAGAAGCGGGCGGATCTGGCGCGCAACCGTTCCGAGCGGGCCAAGGCCACGATTCTGGCCCCGTTCAGTGGCACGGTGTTCAAGATCTATGCCCATCCCGGCGACAAGGTGGGGGATGACGGCATCCTCGATATCGGCGATAGCCGCCGTATGGGTGTGATCGCCGAGGTGTATCAGACCGATCGTCCCGGTATCGCCCTCGGCCAGAGCGCGATGATTTCCGCCGATGGATTTCCCGGCAAGCAGATGCAAGGCCAGGTGGTGGAGATCGCCCGTCAGGTGAGTCGCCAGACGGTGTTCACCGGCGTGGCGGGTGAGAATCTCGATCGCCGTGTGGTGGAGGTGAAGATTGGCCTCGGGCCCAAGGCGACGGCGATCGCCAGTTACATCAACTATCTGCAGGTGAATGTGCTGTTTGAACCGCTCACCGCAGCCCAGAAACAGCAGCAGCAACAGCGGCAGCAGGCCCTGATCGAGTCTGCTGAGCCTGGTATGCGGCGCGATTTGCCGCCACCGGCCGGGTCGGTACGATGATGCCGCTCAGTCGCACCCCACTGGCCTGGCGTCAGGTGATGCATCGGCCGATGCGTCTGGCGGCGGCCCTGGCGGGGGTGAGTTTCGCCAATGTGCTGGTGTTCTTCCAGCTGGGGCTCTCCGGCGGTCTCTACGACAGTCAGAAGCGGCCCCTGGAGCGGATCAACGGTGAGCTGGTGATGGTGAGCCAGCGCTATCTCTATCTCGGAGAGCAGCTCAATTTCCCCCGTGCCCGTCTCACCCAGGCCCTGGGAGTGGAGGGCGTGCGGGCAGTGACACCGCTCTATATCGGCCTCAGTGAGTGGATCAACCGCGACACCCGCCAGCAGAAGCAGGCGTTGATTTTTGGGGTGACGCCGGAGAATCCGGCGCTGCGCATCCCGGAACTGGCGACTGATCCGATGGCGCTGCAGCGCTCTGATGCGGTGCTGTTCGATCGTCGCTCCAAGAAGGTGGCCGGGCCGGTGGCAGAGCAGGTGTCCCGGGGAGAGCTGTACAGCACCGAACTGCGGGGCACCCGCGCTGTGGTGACGGGCCTGTTCAGCATGGGGGTGACGTTCGCGGCCGATATCAACCTGCTCACCTCAGCGACCAATTTCAAGAACTATTTCGCAGATCAGAGTGCTGATGATATTCAGATGGGGGTGATTCAGCTGCAGCCTGGTGTTGATGCCAGGCGCGTGCAGGCCACCCTGGAGAGCTTTCTGGGCCCTGCGGTGAAAGTGCTCACGATTGCGGAGCTGGAGGCGGCGGAGGTTCACTACTGGAAGCGCAACACCTCGTTTGGAATTATCTTTGGGCTGGGGGTGTTGGTGGGGCTGGTGGTAGGCGGGATCATCGTGTATCAGATTCTCTACTCCGACGTCAGTGATCATCTGGCGGAATATGCCACGCTCAAGGCGATGGGCTACAGCGATGGCTTTGTGGTGGCGATCATTCTGCAGGAATCGTTGATCCTGGCTGTGCTCGCCTTTGGTCCCAGTCTGCTGCTCTCGATCGGGCTGTATTCCTTTCTGGTCCGCAGCACGTCACTGTTGGTGGTGATGAGTGCCGGGCGGGCGGTGCTGGTGTTTGGCTTCACCTTGCTGATGTGCTCGATCTCCGGCTGGCTCGCCACCGCCAAGCTGCGTCGTCTCGATCCGGCGGAGATCTTCTGATGGCGCTCTCTTCTTCTTCTTCACCACCACCAGTGCCGCCTGCCACGCCAGCGTCGAGGCCTGGTGCTGGGGCTGGATCGCTGCCACCGTTGGTGACCGTGAGCGGCCTGAATCACTGGTTCTTTGAGGGGGGGATCCCCAAGCAGGTGCTGCGGGATGTGACCCTCACCCTGCAACCCGGTGAGATCGTGATCCTCACCGGTCCCTCCGGCTCCGGCAAAACCACCCTGCTGACGATGCTCGGTGGGCTGCGGGCGGCCCAGAGCGGCAGTCTGCGCATTCTGGGATCGGAGCTGCTGCATGCCGATCGGCTCACCCTCACCCGTCTGCGCCGCCAGGTGGGGTTCATCTTTCAGGCCCATAATCTGATGCCCTATCTCAATGCGTGTGAGAATGTGCGCCTCGGCCTTGAGGTGCGTTCCGATTGGCTGCGGCGTGGTCGGGCCGCCATGGATGCCTCGGCTGCTTGTGCCACGAGTCAAACGTTCATCATGAACACTGACGCAACTACACCAAGGATGGGAGTGTGGCCTCCCGGAGCCGGCCTGCAGGGGCAGGCTCCAAACCACCCCATGCCGCTGTGTCCAAAAGGCGCGGTGGTGAG
>JBJTQH010000147.1:0-26294 GCA_046075505.1 Cyanobium sp.
TCGACATGCTGCGCAAGGAAATCGGTGGCTGAACGGCCAGCGATCATCCTGACACTCAGGAACCCAAGACAATTCAGAGGCAATCGGTTGCGCCAGAGGAATCGGCGCGATCCTCAGGCCTCAGCCGGCTGAGGCTGGAACATGAACATCGAGTAGATCACGTTTCGACGCATCTGCGTCATCATTTCCAGGAACATGTCATAGCCCTCGTTTTTGTATTCAATCAAGGGATCTTTCTGCCCATAGCCACGGAGGCCGACCGATTCGCGCAGGGCCTCCATCGCCTGAAGATGGTCGCGCCAAAGCGTGTCGATCTGCTGCAGAATGAAAAAGCGCTCGGCTTCGCGCATCAGACCAGGACGCGCCTGCTCAAACTGCCCCTCCTTGATATCATAAGCATTCCGCATCTGCTCCTGAAGAAAAGCCTTCAGCTCTTCCATCTGCAGGCCTTGAACCTGATCCGGCCGCAGATCATCAAGAAGATAGACAAATTCTTTGACCTTATCCACAAGACGCGTCAGATCCCACTCCTCGGGCGGCAGATCAGGATTGACATAAGCCTCAACAATATCTTCAATGGTGCGCTCGCCATAACCGATCACCTGCTGCTTCAGTTCACGGCCCTCGAGAACACGCCTGCGCTCCGCATAAACTGCACGGCGCTGATTATTCATCACTTCATCGTATTCAAACACCTGTTTGCGGATGTCGTAGTAATAGGTTTCCACCTTCTTCTGGGCTCCCTCGAGCGAGCGGGTGAGCATGCCGGATTCGATCGGCATGTCCTCCTCCACCCGGAAGGCATTCATCAGCCCCGCAACCCGATCCCCTCCGAAGATCCGCAGCAGGTTGTCCTCCAGGGACAGGAAGAAACGGGTGCTGCCCGGATCCCCCTGCCGGCCGGCGCGGCCGCGCAGCTGGTTGTCGACGCGCCGCGATTCATGGCGTTCGGTGCCGATCACATGCAGGCCGCCGGCTTCCCGCACCCGCTGCTCCTCCTCCCGCGTCACCGCTTCGTATTCCGACTTCACCAGGGCGATGCAGCCGCGCAGGCGCTGAATGCAGGCATCCTCGGTGGGGGCCTTCTCCGCCGCCTGGGCGATGCGATCCTCCAGCTCCAGCAGCGTCAGGGCCCGATCGCCCCAACTGGCGACCAGCTCCTTGACCAGACCCTTGATCTCCTCATCCGCGGCCGTGCTGAGGCTGCAGGGATAGAGGCTGTCACTCGGGCGTGCCTCCACACCGGTGGAGCCCCGGGCCACCGAGACACCACCGAAGCCACCGCCGGCCTCGGCCGAGCGCTGCAGCGGCACCGGCGGGCGATGGCCCTCCTCGGGGCGCACCAACCGCGGCAACAGCACCTCGCGCAGTTTGAGGCGGGCCATGTAATCGGCGTTGCCGCCCAGGATGATGTCGGTGCCGCGGCCGGCCATGTTGGTGGCGATCGTCACCGCGCCGGCGCGGCCGGCCTGGGCCACGATCTCGGCCTCCCGTTCCACATTCTCCTGCTTGGCATTGAGCAGGTTGTGAGGAATGCTCTGCTCGGCCAGCAAGGCGCTGAGCAGTTCGGATTTCTCGACGCTGGTGGTTCCCACCAGCACCGGCCGACCCTGCTGGTGGATCGCGCCGGTCTCCAGGGCCACGGCCCGCCATTTGGCGGTTTCGGTCTTGTACACCTGATCGGTCCAGTCGCTGCGCTGGCGGCTGCGGTTGGTGGGAACGATCGTGACCTCCAGTTTGTAGGTCTTCTCGAATTCCACCTCCTCGGTCTTGGCGGTACCGGTCATGCCGGCCAGGCGCGGGTAGAGCAGGAAGAAATTCTGATAGGTGATCGAAGCCAGCGTCTGGGTTTCGGGCTGGATCGGCAGGTTCTCCTTGGCTTCGATCGCCTGATGCTGGCCATCGCTCCAACGCCGACCGGGCATCACGCGGCCGGTGAATTCATCGACGATTACCGCTTCCTGGCCGCGCACGATGTAGTTCACATCGCGGATGAACAGTTCCTTGGCTTTGAGCGCGTTGGTGATGTAGTGGGCCCAGGGATCCTGGGGATCGAACAGATCGCTGACTCCCAGCATCGATTCCGCCCGTGCGAAGCCCTCATCGGTGAGCGTGCAGCTGCGCTGCTTTTCATCCACCTCGTAGTCGCCTTCCGGATCGATGCCGTCCTTGCCCAGCTCGGCGGCGCGCAGTAGCGCCTCGGCCACCTCCGAGGCTTTCTTGTACTTCTCCTGGGGCCGCTCCACCTGGCCCGAGATGATCAGCGGTGTGCGGGCTTCATCGATCAGGATCGAATCCACCTCATCAATCACGCAGTACTGGAATGGCCGTTGCACCACCTCGCTGATATCCGCGGCCATGTTGTCGCGCAGATAATCGAAGCCCAGCTCCGAGTTGGTGGCGTAGGTGATGTCGCAGCCGTAGTTGCTGCGTCGCTGCGCCGGGGCCATGTCCTGCTGGATCAGCCCCACCGACAGGCCCAGGAAGCGGTGGATCTGGCCCATCCACTCGGCATCGCGGCGGGCCAGGTAGTCGTTCACCGTGACCACATGCACCCCTTTGCCGGTGAGCGCATTCAGGTAGGCGGGCAGGGTGGCGACCAGGGTCTTGCCCTCGCCGGTCTTCATCTCGGCGATCTGGCCGTCGTGCAGCACCATGCCGCCGATCAGCTGCACATCGAAATGGCGCATGCCGAGCACCCGTTTGCCGGCCTCGCGCACCACCGCGAACGCCTGCGGTAAGAGCTCATCGAGCAGCTGCCGTTCACGGGCCAGCCGCGCTTCGGGGCTGCCGCCGGCGTTGCGGGCGTTCTCCAGCTTCTGCCGGAATTCGCCGGTGAGGCTCCGCAACTCCTCATCGCTGAGCGGCGACACCTCCTCTTCCAGCAGGTTGATGTCGGAGACGATCGGCTGGTAGCGCTTCAGCTTGCGGGCATTGGGATCACCCAGCAGCAGCTTGAGCATGAGATCGCAACCGAGCGGACCAAGCGCCAGCCTACTGAGCTCCGTCTCCCGCCAGCCCCGCCTGCGGCGGCGGGCCAGGGGTGGATCCCCGTTCAGCCAGGATGGAACCTCCACCTGCTGGGAGGCGGCCGGTTGAGCAGGGACATCCGGTTGATCCGTCATCGGGCCGGAGCGCTGCGCCTGTGGTTGTGGCCCGGCCGCCTGGGGCAGTTGCAGCAGCTGCTCGATGCCCATAGCTTCTGGGCCCGTCACCGCTCCCGCCGGCAGCTGCGGCGCATGCTGCAGGCCAGTCAGGCCGTGGTGACCGCCTGGGACGGCGATCGCCTGGTGGGCTTCGGGCGGGCCAGCAGCGATCGGGTGTTCCGTGCCGTGCTCTGGGATGTGGTGGTTTCAGGCCCCCAGCAAGGGCAGGGGCTGGGCCGTCGGCTTGTCGAGGCGCTGCTGGGCTGCCCGGCGGTGCGGCAGGTGGAGCGCGTCTATCTGATGACCACCAACAGTGCCGGTTTCTACCGGCGTCTGGGCTTTGAAGCCAGCCACCGCCAGCATCTGCTGGTGTGGCATCCCCACCGTTTGTCGCCGTCGGCGGATGCCTGCACCGAGGCCCTGCCGGTGGAGCCGGGCACCCGCAACCAGGCCTGAGCACTGCTGGCGGCGCGTCGGGGCGGCTGCGCAGGCTCAGGCTGCCGTGCCGATGCGTTCGCCGCTGTAGCCCGCCTGGCGACGCACCCGTTCGCACCAGTCGAGGTTGGCCAGGTACCAGCGCACGGTCTGCTCGAGGCCCTGCTCGAAGCTGTGGCGCGGCTGCCAGCCCAGCTCGCTGCGGATGCGGCTGGCATCGATGGCATAGCGGTGATCATGGCCGGGGCGATCCCCCACCGGTGTGATCAGCCGCGCGTGCGGGGCACCGCCGGGGCGCAGCTGGTCGAGCAGGCTGCAGAGGGTCTGCACCACATCGCGATTGGTGCGCTCCCCGGCGCCACCGATGCAGTAGCTGCGACCGATGCGCCCTCGGCCGGCCGCCAGCAGCAGGGCTTCGACATGGTCCTCCACATACAGCCAGTCGCGCACGTTCGATCCGTCGCCGTAGAGGGGGATCGCCTCGCCCGCCACCGCCTTGAGGATCACCACCGGGATCAGCTTCTCGGGGAACTGCCAGGGGCCGTAGTTGTTGGAGCAATTGGTGAGCACCACCGGCAGGCCGTAGGTGTGGTGCCAGGCGCGCACCAGGTGATCGCTGGCGGCCTTGCTGGCGGAGTAGGGGCTGCGGGGGTCGTAGGCGGTGGTTTCCGAGAAGGCGCCCGTGGCTCCGAGGGAGCCGAACACTTCATCGGTGCTGATGTGATGCAGACGGAAGCGCTCGCGCCGTTCGGTCGGCAGCCCCTGCCAGTGGGTGCGCACCGCCTGCAGCAGATGGAAGGTGCCGCTGATGTTGCTGCTCAGGAAGGCCTCAGGCCCGTCGATGGAGCGATCCACATGGCTCTCGGCCGCCAGATGCAGCACCAGATCGGGATCGGCATGGCGCACGGCCGCGGCCGTGGCCTCGGCATCGGCCAGATCCACCCGCAGCAGCTGATGCCGTCCGGCCGCGGCCGGATCCAGGGCCGCCAGGCTCTGCTCGATGCCGGCCAGATCGCTGGCATAACCGAGCTTGTCGAGGTTGAACACCGTGGCGCGGCTGCCATGCAGCAGCCGGCGCAGCACGGCCCCACCGATGAAGCCCGCGCCGCCGGTGACCAGGACGCGTTGGGTGCCTTCGGGCAGCAGAGCAGTGGACACGGAATCGCCGAGGCGTCGCCCTGGAGCGTAGGTCGAGGCCCGGGCGGCACCGGCGGCGGGCGGTGACTGCGTCAGGCCGCCGTTCTCAGGCCCTCAGCGCACCGCATTCTCCTGGCGCGCCAGCCTCGCGGTGCAGCACTCCTCAGTGCGCAGCAAGGGTCTGGTGGCAGCCCGGTTGTTTGGATTTCAGGGCTGGTGCAGCTTGACGGCGGGGTCGTGCTGTTCTGGGCCCAGAACGAAGCTCTGCTCTCAGAGAAAACCTGAAACTTCAGCGAGAGAGTAATTATCTGAGTGGAACTGTTTTAAGCGGATGAAGAGATTCGAACTCTCGACCCTCTCCTTGGCAAGGAGATGCTCTACCACTGAGCTACATCCGCAAGGCCGGCAACCGCCGACCTAGACAGCATGCACCACGAGGGGGCCTTCGGTCAAATCCTGGCTGCTGAGGTCACAGTCCGAGCGTTCCACCGGGCGGTGGGCAACCGCACGATGCCGGCGCCGTGGTGCGCCCCCTGGGCTGGCCGCTTCCCCTGTCTGCGCCTGGGATCTCAGGGCCGGGTATCGCCATGGCCTGGCCATGGGCAGGCCAGCGCACCGCGATGGGGGCTGCGGGGGAGGGATGTTCAGTGTCCGGGCAGGGCGGCCATCAGGCTGCCCATCTCGATCGCCTGCAGGCCGTAGCTCCAGCCGAGGTTGCTCTTGATGCCGGCCCGCTCCAGCGCCTGCTGCATCGTGTCGGTGGTGAGCACCCCGAAGATCACCGGCACACCGGTGGCGCGGGCCACCGCCGCCACCCCCTTGCTCACCTCCGAGACCACCACATCGAAATGGGGGGTGTCGCCCCGGATCACCGCCCCCAGGGTGATCAGCACCTGGTAGCGACCGGAGGCGGCCAGCCGCTGTGCCACCAGCGGGATCTCGAAACTGCCCGGCACCCAGGCCACATCCAGCTGCGTGCTGTCGGTGGTCACGTCGATGCCGTGGCGGCTGAGGCAATCGAGGCAGCCGCTCAGCAGCCGGCCCGTCACCAGGTCGTTGAAGCGGGCGACCACGATGCCCACCTTCAGCCCGGCCGCACCGGAGAACTGTCCTTCAAAAACGGTCAAGGCCCCAGCCCTGCAGCTGATTCGAGCCTAAGCAGCGACTCTCGCGGGGCCGGCCGACGCCCCGGGCCAGGGCCGCTCGCCCGGTCTGCCGACTTCACGAGGCCCGATCCCCCCGTGAACGCGCGGCCGTGAGTGGGGGTCCAGCCACACGCGCGCGCGTCCAGGCGCGTGTGCGCGGCTGGACGACGACGAGCGGAGCCGCTGGTTGCCTCTGGAGCCGGTGTGCTGCAGGTCGAGCCGCTCTGCCGCTGCAGCGCTTCGGCACCCGGTTCGGCATCCGGTGGGGACGATCAATGCAAAACCGCCCAGCTGCGCTGCAGAGCCCTGGCAGGGCAACAGCGCTGGCTGGACGGCTGCGGATCCGAAGTGGCGGCGAGGCCGATTCAGACGACGAAGAAGCTCATGCCCCAGTTGACCAGCACCAGGGCCACCCAGGCGAGGCCGCCGAGCAGGATCAGACGGTTGGAGTTGCCGCTGGTGTCATTGCTGGCATACAGCACCGGCACGGCCACGATCAGTGCGAAGGAGAGCACCACCAGAGCCAGAACGGTGAGCGTGTTGAGAATCTGCATGGTGGGAAGGGAAAGCTCAGGGGAGCATCGTCATGACCGGCCCCGGCGGCGGCCCGCTGGAAGCCCGGTCCCGGGAAGCGGGCACCGGACGGGGATCCGCCGGGGAGGCCGGACCGTGGGAGGCATTCTCCCATGGGAGCACCGGTGGCCTGGGGGGCGATCCGGCCATCCTTCACAAGTTGTCGGTTGCGGGCTGCGGGTTGCTGTGCCGGCATCGACGCCTCGGGCCCGGGGCCGCTTCGCCCCGGCGACGGCGAGCCCCCAGCGGTGCGCCCCTGGCGCTCAGGCCTTGCAAAGGCGGCGGGGATGGCCGGCTGCCGGTGGTGACGGTCTGGCTGTCGTTGGTCCGGCTGCCGTTGTCCTCCGCAGACCCTGCGCCGATCATCGCTGCGCCTGACCGTTCGGCCTGCCGCGCGGGCCCCACTGGTGGAGTGGTCATAAACTCCCCTACTCCACCGGCAGCGTCATGAGCGGCTCGAGAGGCAGATCGCGCGGCCGCCCATCCCAGGCGGGGAAGCAGCTCTCGCTGGCGTCCTGCCTCGATCCGCACGAGGCCAGCCAGGGCAGCCTGTTCGCTGCGCTCGACCCGCCGGCTGCGCCCGGCATCGCCGCGGCAGAGGGCGTCCCCCTGATGGGCGATGACGGCGCGATCAGCCTCGATGCCGACGCCCTCGCCGCCGCGGCCCGGGCCCGTCCCCGCCCGCGCCGGGGCCCGGCGATGCCGGCTGCGGCTGAGGCGGTTGAGGCGAGCACCGCTGCGGATCCCGCCTCGGCCGCATCGCTTGCTGAGCCAGTGGCTGGGGATGAGGTGGGTGGTTCCGGTGCGGCCGGCGCAGAGGTTCCCGGAGCCGTGGCAGCTGGATCCATGGCCAGTCCAGGCTGCCCGGAGCCGGAGAGCGGTGCCGACGGCGAGGATCTGCCCCGCTGGCATCACCACAGCCTGGTGGATCCGGAGGCTCTGCCGCCGGTGCTGCGCCACTACGTCGCACTGAAGGCGGCCCATCCGGAGCGGGTGCTGCTCTACCGGCTGGGGGATTTCTTCGAGTTCTTCTTCGAGGACGCGATTCTGTTGTCGCGCCTGCTCGAACTCACCCTCACCGGCAAGGAGGCGGGCCGCGGCATCGGGCGGGTGCCGATGGCCGGCATCCCGTATCACGCTGCCGAGCGCCACTGCGCCGAACTGGTGCGCCAGGGGCTCAGCGTTGCCCTCTGCGATCAGCTCGAGTCCACCCCCGCCAAAGGGGCTCTGCTGCGGCGCGAGATCACGCGGGTGCTGACGCCCGGCACCGTGCTCGAGGAGGGCATGCTGGCGGCCCGCCGCAACAACTGGCTCTGCGCCGTTGTGCTGGCGGGTGGCGCCGGTCGGGGGCCGCGCCGCTGGGGTCTGGCCGTGGCCGACATCAGCACCGGCGAGTTCCGGGTCACCGAGCGGGAGGGAGAGCAGGCCCTGCACCAGGAGCTGCTGCAGCTTGAGGCCGCCGAGGTGATCGGTCCCTTCAGCCAGGAGCACGGCGGGGGAGCGGAGGCCCTGGCCCCCAACGACACGGTTCGCGGTGACACAGTTCGCAGCAACACAGTCCGGCAGGCCCCTGTCCGGGACCCCAGCGGCAGCGATGACCCCTGCGCCGGAAGCACCCTCGCCGGCAGCCCTGCCTGCGCGGATGCCGTCGGTGCAGACGGCCCGATCCCGCCCCCGGATGCTCTGGCGCCGGGCGGCGCTGATGCCGTTGCGGACCCCGAGCGCCCTGGAGAGCGCTCTGATGGCGGGGATGGGGCCGGCGCCGCTGGTCGGCCCGAGCGCGCTGGCTTCAGCTCGCCGGCCTGGTGCCCGGATGGCCGCCGCCTCACCAGCCTGCCCCGCACCCCCTTCGAGGCGCCCGAGGCCCGCGCCCGCCTGCTGCGCCACTACCGCCTGGCCAGCCTCGATGGCCTCGGGCTCGGGGAGCTGCCCCTGGCGCTGCGGGCCGCCGGCGGTCTGCTCGCCTATCTCGAGTCCACCCAGCCGGCGCCGCTGGAGCTGCCCACGGTCTGGTACGCCGGCGATCAGCTGGTGCTCGATGCCCAGACCCGCCGCAATCTCGAGCTCACCCGCACCCAGCTGGGGGGCTCCCAGCACGGGTCCCTGCTCTGGGCCCTCGATCGCACCTGCACCGCCATGGGTGGCCGCGGTCTGCGCCGCTGGCTGGAGGCGCCGCTGGTGGAGTGCCAGGTGATCCTGCGCCGTCAGCAGGCGGTCAGCGAGCTGGTGGCGCATCGCCCGCTGCGGCTGGCCGTGCGCCGTCTGCTGCGGCCGATGGGCGATCTGGAGCGGCTGGCGGGCCGGGCCGGCGCCGGCACCGCCTCCCCCCGCGATCTGGTGGCCCTGGCCGATGGGCTGGAGCGATTGCCACGCCTGGCCTCCCTGCTGCAGGAGGCGACCAGCGCTCCCCTGGCGGCCCTCAGCCGCCCCTGGCCTGATCTGGTGGAGCTGGCCCGCGACATCCGCCATCACCTGGTGGAGGCGCCGCCGCTCACCCTCGCCGAGGGGGGCTTGATCCACGACGGTGTCGACGCCCAGCTCGATGGCCTGCGCAACCTGCTCGACGACCAGGACAACTGGCTGGCGCGGCAGGAGGCCGAGGAGCGCCGGGCCAGCGGCAATCCCAACCTGCGTCTGCAGTACCACCGCACCTTCGGCTATTTCCTCGCCGTCAGCCGGGCCCGCGCCACCTCGGTGCCCGAGCACTGGATCCGCCGCCAGACCCTGGCCAACGAGGAGCGCTTCGTGACACCGGCCCTCAAGGATCGGGAGGGTCGCATCCTGCAGCTGCGCACCCGCAGCGTCACCCGCGAGCAGGAGCTGTTCACCGCCCTGCGCAGCCGGGTCGGCACGGGGGCCGCGGCCGTGCGCGAGGCGGCCCGTCTGGTGGCCGAACTCGATGCCCTCGCCTCCCTGGCGGAGGTGGCGGCCACCGGCGGCTACTGCTGCCCGGAGCTCGGCGACGGCCGCGAGCTGCTGATCGAAGCCGGGCGCCATCCCGTGGTGGAGCAGCTGCTGGTGGAGGAAGCCTTCACGGCCAATGATCTGCAGCTCGGCGGCGGCGGCGGCGCATCGCCCGATCTGCTGGTGCTCACCGGTCCCAATGCCAGCGGCAAGAGTTGCTATCTGCGCCAGACGGGGCTGCTGCAGCTGATGGCGCAGATCGGCAGCTGGATCCCGGCCCGTTCCGCCCGCCTCGGTCTCGCCGATCGCATCTTCACCCGCGTCGGTGCCGGCGATGATCTGGCGGCCGGTCAGTCCACCTTCCTGGTGGAGATGGCCGAAACGGCCAATATCCTGCACCACGCCACGCCGCGCTCGCTGGTGCTGCTCGATGAGATCGGCCGTGGCACCGCCACCTTCGACGGCCTCTCGATCGCCTGGGCCGTGGCCGAGCATCTGGCCACGCCGCCCTCGCAGGGGGGGCTCGGGGCCCGCACGATCTTCGCCACCCACTACCACGAGCTGAACGAACTGGCGGAGCTGCTGCCCACGGTGGGCAATTCCCAGGTGCTGGTGGAGGAGACCGGCGACGACCTGGTCTTCCTGCACCGGGTGCGGCGGGGCGGGGCCAGCCGCAGCTACGGCATCGAGGCGGCGCGGCTGGCGGGGGTGCCGGCGTCGGTGGTGCTGCGGGCCCGACAGGTGCTGGGCCGGATCGAAGCCAACAGCCACATCGCCGTCGGCATGGCCGAGGCGGCGGCACCACCTGCCCTGTCCACTCCTCCGTCCACAGACACATCCACTCCTTCGCCCACAGCCACGTCCACCCGCCGGCGCCGCGGGGCTCAGACCGGGCAGGCGGCCTGATCGAGCCAGGCGCGGCGCAGCAGTGCATTGATCGCCGCCGCTGCCAGAGCCGCCCCACCGCGGCTGCCCTCCAGGCGGATCTGGGCCAGGCCGCTGGCCGCCAGGCGCCGCTTGCTCTCGGCCACGCCCACAAAACCCACCGGCATGCCCACCACCAGGGCGGGTGCCGGCGCACCGGCCGCCACCAGATCGAGCAGGCGCTCCAGGGCGGTGGGGGCACTGCCGATCAGCACCAGCGGTGCCGGCCCGCTGGCGGTGAGGGCGGTCCAGGCCGATTCCACCGCTGCGGCACTGCGGGTGCTGCCGCAGGGGGCCTGCGGTGGTGCCCAGTCGAGCAGGCCATGCACCGTCACCCCAAGGCTGCGGCGGGCCATCGGGGTTACCGCCGCCGCCGCCATGGCCGTATCGGTCAGGATCGGTGCTCCGGCCCGCAGGGCGGCCAGGGCCTGGCTGCAGGCCCCTGCCACCGCAGCCGTTTCAGCTGCCGGCGCCGGCAGCACATCCGCCCCGGCGGGCGAAAACACCAGATCGGTGGCGATCGTGACATCGCCGCTGCTGTGGATGCAGCGCTCGAGCACGTCCCGTTCCAGGGGGTTCAGCCGTTGCAGCCACCGCGCCAGGGCTGGATCGCCGGCCGTGCGCCGGCCCAGTTCCGCCCGGATCCGGGCGATGCTCTCGGTGAAGATCGGATGATCGAAACTGGGCATCCGCATCGCACCGGCAGCCGACACCTTATGGAGACGCCTGCTCCGCTGGATTCGGCGCGGTTCTGATGCCGGTGCATCTGCTCTGGGGGGATGACGAGGCCGCTCGCAACCGGGCGGTGGAGGCGCTGGTGACGTCGCTGATCGATCCGGCCTGGGCCTCGATCAACCTGAGCCGCCTCGATGGCACCGATCCAGCCCAGGCGGCCCAGGCCCTGGAGGATGCCCGCACCCCGCCGTTCGGCGCCGGTGCCCGGGTGGTGGTGCTGCAGCGCAGCCCGTTCTGCAATGCCTGCCCTGCCGAACTGGCCGCCCAGCTGGAGGCGAGCCTGGAGCTGATCGGCTCTGAGGGGCATCTGCTGCTGTGCAGCCCCTCCAAGCCCGATGCGCGCCTGCGCACCACCAAGGCTCTGCGCCAGCTGGCCGAAGAGCAGAGCTTCGTGCTGCCGGCGGTGTGGGATGGCGAGGGGCTGGTGAGCCTGGTGCGGCGCACGGCCGGTGACCTGGGACTGAAGCTGGCCCCGGAGGCGGCGGAGGCTCTGGCCGAGGCGATCGGCAGCGACAGCACCCGGCTCGAGAGCGAATTGGAGAAGCTGGCCCTGTTCCAGGGCGCCACCACCGCCGGGGGCACCGCAGCCGGCCGGGGCGCCGCGCCCCCGATGATCGATCGTGCCGCTGTGGAGGCGCTGGTGGGCGGCCGCAGCACCAGCAGCCTGGCGGTGGGTGATGCCCTGCTCGCCGGACAGCCGGCTGAGGCGATCGCCCTGGTCGATGCCCTGCTGGCGGCCCATGAACCGGCCCTGCGCATCCTCGCCGCCCTCAGCAGTCAGATCCGGGGATGGCTGTGGGTGGCCCTGCTCGAAAGCCGCGGCGAGAGCGATGTGGGGGTGATCGCCAAGGCGGCCGGCATCGGCAACCCCAAGCGCATCTATGTGATGCGCAAACAGATCCGCGGCCGCAGCTCCGGCCAGTTGCTGGGGCTGCTGAGCCGGTTGCTGGAGGTGGAGATGGCCCTCAAACGGGGCGTCGAGCCCGCTGAGGCGTTCCGCGACGGCTTTCTGCTGCCGCTGCCGGAGCGGCAGGGATAATCAGCCCGATCGCAAGGAGCGGCTCCGGGGATGGCCCTGCTGGTACAGAAGTTCGGGGGCACCTCGGTCGCCGATGTCGAGCGGATCCAGGCGGTGGCCCGCCGCATTGCCCGCAGCCGCGAGGACGGCCATGAGCTGGTGATCGTGGTGTCGGCGATGGGGCACACCACCGATGAACTCACCGGTCTGGCGCGCGCCATCTGCAGCGATCCGCCGCGGCGGGAGATGGACATGCTGCTGGCCACCGGGGAGCAGGTTTCGATCGCCCTGCTGTCGATGGCGCTGCATCGCCTCGGCGTGCCGGCGGTCTCGATGACCGGCACCCAGGCGGGCATCCTCACCGAATCGCACCACGGCCGCGCCCGCATCCTCGATGTACGCACCGAGCGGCTGCGGCGCCTGCTGGCCGACGGCCAGGTGGTGGTGGTGGCCGGCTTCCAGGGCACCAGCAGCGGTGCGGCCGGCACCCCCGAGATCACCACCCTGGGCCGCGGCGGCTCCGATACCTCCGCGGTGGCCCTGGCGGCGGCCCTGGCGGCTGATGCCTGCGAGATCTACACCGATGTGCCCGGTGTGCTCACCACTGATCCCCGCAAGGTCAGCGATGCGCAGCTGATGGACAACGTCAGCTGCGACGAGATGCTGGAGCTGGCCAGCCTCGGGGCGGCGGTGCTGCATCCGCGGGCGGTGGAGATCGCCCGCAACTACGGCGTACCGCTGGTGGTGCGCTCCAGCTGGAGCGAGCATCCCGGCACCCGCCTCACCAGCGGTGCCCGCCGCGCCATCGGCGG
Organism: Cyanobium sp.; assembly: GCA_046075505.1. Classification (GTDB taxonomy): domain Bacteria; phylum Cyanobacteriota; class Cyanobacteriia; order PCC-6307; family Cyanobiaceae; genus Cyanobium. Next base: position 12,830 of record JBJTQH010000147.1, read on the forward strand.
CGAGGGTCTGGAGCTGGGCAAGCCGGTGGATGCGGCCGAACTGGAGGAGGGGCAGACCGTGCTCGCCCTCGCCCATGTGCCCGATCGCCCCGGAGTGGCGGCGCTGCTGTTCGAGGCGCTGGGGCAGGCGGGGCTGAATGTGGATCTGATCGTGCAGGCCACCCATCAGGGCAGCAGCAACGACATCGCCTTCACCGTCGCCGATGACGAGGGGGAGCGGGCCCGGGCCATCTGTGAGCAGGTGCTGCGCGATCTGGGCGCCGGAGCGGAGGCCACGATCCGCAGCCAGAGCGGCATGGCCAAGCTCAGCATCGCCGGCGCCGGCATCCTGGGGCGCCCGAGCGTGGCGCCGCGCCTGTTCGATGCCCTGTCGCGGCTGGGGATCAATCTGCGCCTGATCGCCACCAGTGAGGTGAAGGTGAGCTGCCTGGTGGAGGGGGCGCGGGCGGCACTGGCCCTGCGGGCCGCCGCTGAGACCTTCGAGCTGGCGGATGGTCAGCTGCGCCAGGGATCGCTGGCCTGCCGCCGCGACGATCGGGCGGTGCGGGGCGTGGCCCTCGATCGCGATCAGACCCAGGTGGTGGTGCGGCGGGTGCCCGATCGCCCCGGGGCCGCCGCCACCCTCTGCCGGGCCCTGGCCGATGCGGGCATCAGCGCCCACGCGATCGTGCAGTCGGAGCGCACCCACGGCAGCGGTGAGGAGCGCAGCCGCGATATCGCTTTCGCCCTGCGCCGTGATGATCGCGATGGCGCCGAGCAGGCCCTGCAGCCGGTGCTGAACCAGTGGCCCGGTTCCTGTTTTGAGGAAGGGGAGGCGATCGCCATGGTCAGTGCCGTCGGTGCCGGGATGGCCTGCACGGCCGGTACAGCGGCGCGCATGTTCCGCTGCCTGGCGGAGGCGGGCATCAACATCGAGCTGATCGCCACCAGTGAGATCCGCACCAGCTGTGTGGTGGCCGAGGCCGAAGGTGTGCGCGCTCTGCAGGTGGTGCATGCCGCCTTTGAACTGGGCGGCGCGGTGGTGCACCGGGCTGAGGGCACGGAGGCACCCATCGACTGAGCACCCCAGCGATTGGCGCCGCTACAGCAGGCGGTGAGGCCATGGCCTGACGGGATCACCTCCATCACGCCGTGACCTGTCGCTCAGTCGGAGGCAACCGCGCGGCCAGGCCTGTCTTGCCGAACTGGGTAGGTACCAGGTGCTGTGATGCCAGTGGGGAGGAAAGGCGTGCATGCGATGGCCCTGGCTTGACGGACTGCTCGCAGGGCTGCAAAGTGATACCACTTATTTGTCCTGTGTTGCCGATGGCATCAGGTCCGAAATCGCCATGGTCAGAGGGTGAAACGCGGGGCGGTGATCGCGTGATTTATGATATTGGCGCCAACAATGGCGATGATATCCCCTATTATCTGATCAAGGCCGACAAGGTGGTCGCTGTGGAGGCCAATCCGCGGCTAGCCCGGGCCATTGCAACCCGTTTTGCGCTGGAGATTGAGCAGGGGCGACTGATCCTTGAGAACTGTGTGATGACCTCGTCACGGTCCGGCACGGTCGATTTCTACATCCATAACCGTCATCACGTCCTCAGTCAGGCCGGTGAGCCGACAGCGGAGAAGGCCCATGAATTCACCCGGGTCCAGCTGCCCGCCAAAAGCATCCTGGAGCTGATCGCGGTACACGGTCAGCCTCACTACATCAAGATTGATATCGAGGGAGCCGATGGTGAGATCCTGGCTGCATTGTTCGAGCATGGTGTGTATCCCGATTATGTTTCAGCGGAATCTCATTCCCTGGACATCTTTTGTCTGCTCGCCATGCAGGGTGGCTACAAGGCATTCAAGCTGGTCGATGGACCTTCCGTGGCAAATCTCTATGCGCAAAGAGTGATCCAGCCGCGGGATGGTGTCGCACCGGTGTTGTACTCTTTTCCCCATCATTCTGCTGGTCCGATGGGGGAAGATATTGATGGAGAATGGCTGGGGCCGGAGTTCTTCTTCCGCTACCTGGCTCTGGAGGGGTTCGGTTGGAAAGACATCCATGCCAGCCGTTGTGATGCGGCCACGTTCGACAAGATGCCCGATCCGCTGATGCTGAAGATTCTGGCGTTGAAACGCGACGGCAAGCGTGCTGTCTTCCGGGCCTGGCCCCAGCAACCGGCGCCCTAAGCCCTCGGCTTGGCATCGCCCCTGCGGACGGCCAGGCCGGCTTTGCTCAGGCCTTGCCCACCAGCTTCTGGCGCAGACCCTTGATGCGGTCCCGCAGCTGGGCTGCTTCTTCAAAGTCGAGATTCCTGGCGGCTGCTTTCATCTTCTCCTCCAGTTGCTGAATCAGCTCAGGCAGGGAATCGAGCGGTAGATCGTTCTGTTCCGCCTGCTGCGTTGCCTCCTGCAGCTGCTCATCATTGAGGCGGCGCGACAGTTCCAGAAAGGCCAGGATCGAGTTGCCGGCACGCTTGCCCGCCGGGGTGGGTGTGATGCCGTGTTTCTCGTTGTAGGTCTGTTGGATGGCGCGTCGTCGTTCCGTTTCGCTGATCGCCTTCGCCATGCTGTCGGTGAGGTTGTCGGCATAGAGCAGTGCCACCCCCTCCACATGGCGTGCCGCACGGCCGATCGTCTGGATCAGGGAGCGCTCGGCCCGCAGGAAGCCCTCCTTGTCGGCATCGAGAATCGCCACCAGTGACACCTCCGGCAGATCGAGGCCTTCGCGCAGCAGGTTCACTCCCACCAGCACGTCGTACTGACCGTTGCGCAGATCCTGAATGATTTCGATGCGCTCAATCGAATGCACCTCGGAATGGAGATAGCGCACCCGCACTCCGTGTTCGGCCAGATAATCGGTGAGATCCTCGGCCATGCGTTTGGTGAGGGTGGTCACCAGCACGCGTTCCTGCTTCTCGGCCCGCAGTCGGATCTCGCCGAGCAGATCATCCACCTGGCCGGTGGTGGGGCGCACCTCCACCACCGGATCGAGCACGCCGGTGGGGCGGATCACCTGCTCCACCACCTGATCCTGGCTGCGCCGCAGCTCCCAGTCCCCCGGTGTGGCGCTCACAAAGATCGTCTGGCGAGCCTTCTCCCAGAATTCCTCCCCCTTGAGGGGGCGGTTGTCGGCGGCGCTGGGCAAGCGGAAGCCATGCTCGATCAACACCTGCTTGCGGCTCTGGTCGCCGTTGTACATCGCCTGCAACTGGCTGCAGGTGACATGGCTTTCATCGATGACCAGCAGCCAGTCGTCGGGGAAATAATCGATCAGGCATTCCGGTGGTGTTCCGGCTTCTCGGCCTGCCAGATGGCGCGCGTAATTCTCCACGCCGTTGCAATAGCCCACCTGCTCCAGCATCTCGATGTCGTAGGTGGTGCGCTGCTCGAGTCGCTGCGCCTCCAGCAGGCGTCCCTGGCTGTTGAGCAGATCGAGGCGGTCGCGCAGTTCCTCGCGGATTGCCTTGATCGCGGTCTGCAGCCGTTCCTTGGGGGTGACGAAGTGCTTGGCCGGATAGATATTGATGGTTTCCAGGCTCTGCAGAATCTCGCCGGTGGTGGGATCCACGTAGCGGATCGCCTCCACTTCATCGCCGAACAATTCAATCCGTACCAGGCGATCTTCATAGGCTGGCCCGATCTCCAGTACGTCGCCCCGCACCCGGAAGCGTCCGCGGGCAATCTCAACATCGTTGCGGCTGTACTGATTGTTGACCAGATCCCGCAGCGAAGCGCGCAGATTGAGGGTTTCGCCCACCCGGAACGGCACGGCGGCCTTCAGGTATTCGCTGGGAATTCCCAGGCCGTAGATGCAGCTGATCGAGGCCACCACGATCACATCGTGCCGCTCGAACAGGGAGCGGGTCGCCGAGTGGCGCAGCATGTCGATCTCCTCGTTGATCGAAGCTGTCTTGGCGATGTAGGTGTCGGAGACGGGCACATAGGCCTCCGGCTGGTAATAGTCGTAATAGGAGATGAAATATTCAACGGCGTTGTTCGGGAAGAACTCGCGCAGCTCGTTGCACAGTTGTGCCGCCAGGGTCTTGTTATGCGCCAGCACCAGGGTCGGTCGGCTGGTGCGGGCGATCACATTGGCGATCGTGAATGTCTTGCCGGTGCCGGTGGCCCCCAGCAGCGTCTGATAGCGCTCGCCGGCTTCGACACCGGCCACCAGGCCATGAATGGCCTCGGGCTGATCACCGCGGGGCTCGTAGGGGGCGTGCAGCTGGAACTCCATGCCCCCATTCTCGGGGCGGTGCCACCTGCAGCGTGGCCGCCGGTGGGCGTCCCGGCGCGAATCAGGCGCCCGGTAGACCGCCGAGCAGGGAGGAGGCGCGGGTGAAGCTCACTTCCAGCCCCAGCAGGCGCAGCGCCACCGTGGCGATCACGGCGTAGGCCACCGCACCGAGCACGGCGCTGATCAGGCCGTGGCGCAGCCGGAACCCCGGAATCAGCCAGGCCGCCAGGCCGAACAGGATCACGGTGATCCCCCAGTTGAACAGCCAGGAGACCGGTGCCAGCAGACCCCCCAGGCTGCTGATCGCCCAGGGAAGGGCGAACAGGGCCTTGAGCGGCACGATCAGCAGCGAGCCCAGCAGACCGATCGCCACGGCGGCCAGCAGTCCCGTGCTGAAGCTGTCGACCTCCACCCCAAGCGGCAGCCAGGCCACCAGCAACAGCACCAGGGCCCGGATCGGCCACTGCAGCAACCACACCAGAGAGCCCATCGCTGTTTGATGTCACTGGTGGGCACCGTAGACAGAGCCGCAGGCGGCGACACGATCGCTCCGGTCAGGATCCCGATCCGCTGCCGCAGCGCAGGGGCCAGGCCGCGGCCGGCCCCCAGGTCCCGGGCTCAGGCGCTCAGCGCGGTGCTGTCGATGCGGCTGCTGCTGTCGATCGCCTCCCGCAGACCGCGCACCACCGCCAGCATCGCCAGTTCATCCTGCAGGCGGTTCACGGCGCTGCCCACACCCACACCGGCGGCACCGGCGGCCAGGGCCAGAGGCACGGTGGCATTGGACAGGCCGGAGGCGCAGAGCACCGGCGCCTGATGGCCGGCAGCACCGAGGGCACGGCTGATGGCGTGGGCGGCGGCCAGGGTGGGGGCCGCTTTCTCGATCAGGCCCAGCACACCGGCGCTGAACGGACGGGCGCTGGTGCCGCCCTCGGTCTGGATCAGATCGGCGCCGGCTTCCACCAGCTCCACGGCCAGCTGTTCCTGCTGATCGAGCGGCAGCACGTGCGGCACCGTCACCGACAGCACCACCGCCGGCAGCAGGGCCCGGGTGCGACGGGTGAGCTCCAGCACCTCGGCGGCCGAGAAGATCCGGCCCTGGGCATAGAAGGTATCGAAGTTGCCGATCTCGGCCACCACGGCACCGGCGGCGATGGCGGCGGGGAACAGCTCGGGATCCACAGCCGACACGCACAGGGGCAGCTCGGGCAGGGCCGCGCTCAGGCTGCGCACCAGTTCCGGATCACAGGCGATGTCGAGCAGATCGGCGCCACCGGCCGCCGCCGCCCGGGCGATCCGCTGCACCGAGGCGGCCTCGAAATTGGTGAGACCGGCGATCACCTTCAGGGCCCGGCGCCCGACGATGGCGCGCTGCAGGGCGGAGGGCAGGCTGTGAAGACGCGACATCGAAACGGTCGAGATGGCTGAGCGGATTCTCCCATCCGGGCCTGAGACAGAGGATCGGAATTGGAGTGCCGACCACCAGCGCCTGCATCGCAGCCTGCTGCGCCGGCCGGATCTGCTGCCCCGGGGGGCGCCGCTGCTGCTGGCGGTGTCCGGCGGCCAGGATTCGATCGCGATGACGGCTCTGCTGCGCGATCTGGTGCCCCTGCACCGCTGGCGTCTGCATCTGTGGCACGGGGATCACGGCTGGCGGCCGGAGTCGGCGCGGCAGGCCGGCGAACTGGCGGCCTGGGCGGCGGCACAGGGATTGCCGCTGCAGCTGGAGCGCTGGGCCCATCCCGACGCGCCGGGCAACCGGGAGGCGGCGGCACGGCTGTGGCGTTATGGCTGTCTGCAGCGCCAGGCCCTGCGGCTGGGCTGCCGCCATGTGCTCACCGCCCACACCGCCAGCGACCGGGCCGAAACGGTGCTGCTGCATCTGGCCCGCGGCAGCCATCGCCGCGGCCTGGCGGCCCTGCGCAGGCAGCAGCCCCTGGCCTCCCTGCTGGCGGCAATGGCGATTCCGGGGGGGCAGGGCGCGTCTGGTCGTGCCGATGCAGCGGTGCAGCTGCCGCCGGGTTCAGCAGCTGCTCGGGTCCCCGCGCCGCAGGATGCCGGGTCCGACGGCGATTGGCCCGGGGTGGGTTCCGGCCCGCCAGGGCAGGGTGGCGCCGGCGATGGCCCTGAGCCGGTACACCTCAGCCCGGAACCGAAGCTGCTGCTGGTGCGGCCCCTGCAGATCTTCTCCCGTCAGGACACGGCCCGGCTCTGCCGCCAGTGGGGCTGGCCGGTCTGGCGCGATCCGCTCAACGACGATCCGGCCCTGAGCCGCAATCGCATCCGCGCCGAGGTGCTGCCGGTGCTGGAGGCGCTCCATCCTGGAGCCAGCCGGCGGATCAGCGCCCAGGCGGAACGGCTCGCCGCGGAGCTGGAGCAGCAGCAGGAGCTGCTCGATCTGGCCCTGGCTCCCCTCGGCATCGCCCCGGCGGCGCTGGATCGCCGTGCCCTGCAGCAGTTGAGCCCCGCCACGCAGCGTCTGCTGCTGCAGCACTGGCTGCAACGGGTCTGGGGCCGGCCCCTGGAGAGCCGCCGGCTCGAGGTGCTGCTGCCGCGGCTGGCCCGGGGGCGGGAACCGGGCCAGCTGGATCTGGGCGGTGGCTGGCGGTTGTGCTGGCAGCGCACCACACTGGCTCTGCTGTCCCCCGCCCATCCCAACGACGTCCATGGTTGAGCCTGCGCCATCCCGCACCCTCCTGGAGCGCTACGGCGCGATTGAAACGGCCTACTGCGAGGAGCACTGGAGCACGGTGATCCAGGACGGTCAGCGCCTGCTGCACAGCCTGGCGAGCGCTGAGGAACCGGTGCCGGAGGGGCTGCGGGAGCGACTCGAGCTGCTGATGGCCCACGCCTATCTGTACGGCTTCGGGGATCGCGACAGCGCCGAGGATCTCTATCAGGCGGTGCTGCATTCCGGCGCCGAGACCTCGCTGCGCCAGATCGCCGAGCAGGGGCTGCAGCACTGCAACCGCCCCGCGGCGATGGCCGCCGCCCAGCCGGCCGTGGAGGGTGCGGAGCAGCGGCTCTCCCCCGCTTCCGAGGCGGCGGCGGCGGTGGATTCCCGCGATCCCTCCCAGGCCGCCTTCTGGCAGGACACACCGCAGACGGTGGCCTCTCCGGTGGCGCCTGAGGTTGTGTCCGAGGTGGCGCCTGAGGCGACCGCTGCCTGGGAGGTGCCGGCTGCAGCAACGGCGGCCGCTCGGCAGACGGCTGTTTCTCCTGAGGCGGCTGCTTCCTCTGAGCCAACTGTCTTTCTTGAGACAGCTGTTTCCCCGGAGAGGGCTGTCCCCCTGGAAAGGGCTGTTTCCCCAGAAAGGGAGGCACCGGCGCAGGCGAGCGCTGGGTCTTCGATGGCGGCAGGCCCCCAGGACGCCATGACTCCGCAGGGGGAGGCGGATGCCGCCGCGCTCGCCTGGCTCACCGAACCTGCGCCGCCCAGCTCCAACCCCACCAGCGCCGCCGCCAACCCGGTGATGCCCTGGCTGGAGGAGGGCGATCCCGCTGCGGCCGCCGGTCTGTCGGTTGCAGGGGCGGCAGCCCTTTTCGATCCCGCCGGCAACGATGGCGCCGGGCGCTCGCCCCTGGATGCGGCAGCCGGCTCCAGCAGCACCGGCCAGGCCCCGGTGGGGACAGCCGCAGCGAATGCCCTGGCGGCCATCACCTCGGAAGACCCCCTCGCCGCAGGGGTGGCCGCCCCGCTCGGCGAATCAGCCCTCACCGGTCCCGACAGCAGCGTGACGCCGGAGGCCCGCAGCGGCATGGATGCATCCCAGGGGCCGCGGCATCCCGCTGATGGATGGTTGCCATCGGGGTTGGCCGAGCCGGAGCCGGCGGCCCCCCTGGCCCTGTCCTCCCGCACCCCGGCCGCTGGCGGCGCCGAGGCCCGGCCTGGCCCTGGGCCGGAGGAGGAGGCGATCCTGATCCCGGAGGTGGTGGAGGAGCCGGAGCTGCTCGACCTGCGCGTTTCCGATCCCGACCTGATGGTGGAGCTGCAGCAGCGTCTGCAGGAACGCCTGGCCGCCATCCGCAGCGGCAAGGGGCGTCAGCCCCGCGATGACAGCGAGCCGGCGGAGCCGGGCCGCAGCGCGCTGGTGCTGGAGAAAGGCCCGGTGGCCCCGTTGGCTGATCCGGAGCCCGGAGCCTTCGAGGCCGAGGCGGAGACCGCCAGCGACCCGGCGGTTGCTGCCGCCGGCAGGGACGCGGCCCCATCGGATCCCGCCGGTGCGGATGACGAGGTGGGGGGCGATGGGCCGGGGGGCAGCCTCGAGGACGGCGCCACTGCTGCCACCGACGGTGATGCCACCGCCGCCCTTGATGACACAGCGATCGCGAACGACAGCGGATCCGGGATCAGCTTCCTTGGCTACGGCCGCAAACGGGCTCGCACCCCGGGCCCCTTCGCCGCTCCCCCCGTGCCGATCGCCGAGGAGGAGGCGGAGATGCTGATGGGCCTGCTGAAGGTGGAGATGGGCTGAGGGCTCAGCCCGCCAGGGCAGCGGAGCGGCGGCGGCGGGTGCGACCGGCGGGTTCGGGCTCCTCGCTCGCCGTCCGGACCGCCGCGCTGCGAGGGGTGGCGGCCACGGCGGCGGCGGGTGCCGGCGCAGCGGTTGGGTTGCGGTGGATCGGCGCTGTCTGGCCTTCCGGGCGTCCGTTGCGGATCGGTTCACGCCGACTGCGGGGCGCGGGACGGCTGTCGGGCTCGCTGTCGGCGCGGCCCTTGTAGGCCGGGGTGCCCGCCGGGGCCGGCTGCACCAGGCAGGTGATCAGCGGATCCACCTGCAGCTCACGCCGCAGCCGCCGCTGCAGCCCCACTTCCACCTCGCGCTGCACCCCCATCCAGTCGACGTCGGTGGTCTTGCCGCCGCTGCTGCGCGATAGCTGATTCCAGCGGTTTTCCAGCACCCAGCCGATCTCACGCTCCGCCCACAGGGAGAGCTTGCGGGGATCGGCGGTCGTCACCACACCGCGCAGATTGACGCGCGGCGGAGCGGCCATCACCCCATCGCTGCTGATCACGGCCAGCATGGTGATCACCCCATCCTCGGCCAGCTGTTGGCGCTCCTTGAGCACGCGGGCATCGACGATGCCGTTGCGGGAGGCATCGAGCAGTTCAATACCGGCCTTCACCGGTTCACCCTTGCGGATCGCATCGGGCCGCAGTTCCACCACATCACCGTTGTCGATGATCAGAATGTGATCGGCGGGCACGCCCATCGACTGGGCCGTCTTGCTGTGGCAGACGAGCATGCGGTGTTCGCCGTGCACCGGCACGAAGAACTTGGGCCTGGTGAGCGCCAGCATCAGTTTCTGATCCTCCTGGCAGCCGTGGCCGGAGACGTGGATGCCTTCGCCCTTGCCGTAGACCACCTTGGCGCCCATCATCATCAGACGATCGATGGTGTTGACCACCGAAATTGTGTTGCCGGGGATCGGGCTGGCCGAGAAGATGATCGTGTCGGTGGTTTTCACCTGCACCTGCGGATGCTCGCCGCGGGAGATGCGGCTCAGGGCCGCCAGCGGCTCACCCTGGCTGCCGGTCATCAGCAGCAGGGTCTCGCGGTCGGGAAGATCGCGGATCTGCTTGATCGGCACGAACAGATCATCGGGGCAGCGCATGTAGCCCAGTTCCCGCGCCTTGGCGATCACGTTGAGCATTGAGCGACCGAGCAGGCCCACCTTGCGACCATTCTTCAGTGCCAGTTCGAGGATCATCGCCACCCGGTGCACCGAGCTGGCGAAGGTGGTGATGATCACCCGCCCTTCCGCCTGGGAGATGTGGCGATCGAGATTGGGAAACACCGAGCGCTCGGGCGGCGCGAAGCCGGGCAGTTCAGCATTGGTGGAGTCACTGAACAGGCAGAGCACACCCTGCTCGCCATAGTGGGCCATCCGCTGGATGTCGAACACCTCGCCATCGACCGGTGTGTGATCGAACTTGAAGTCGCCGGTGAAGATGATGACCCCCACCGGTGTGGTGATGGCCAGCGAGAAGCTGTCGGCCATCGAGTGGGTGTTGCGGATGAACTCTACCTTGAAGTGCTGCCCCACCTGCACCACATCACGCGGAGAGACCGTTTGGATCGTGGTGCGATCGGTGACGCCGGCTTCTTCCATCTTTCCCTGCAGCATCGACATGGCCAGTCGCGGGCCGTAGATGACAGGAATATTGAAATTCTTGAGGTGGTGAGGAATGCCTCCGATATGATCTTCGTGCCCATGGGTGACGATCATGCCGCGAATGCGCTTCTGGTTCTCGCGCAGATAGCTCGTATCTGGCATCACCACATTCACGCCATGCATGCCATCGCTGGGGAAGGCGAGGCCGGCATCCACCAGCATCAACTCATCGCCATATTCGAACACGCAGGTGTTCTTGCCGATCTCGTGCAGGCCACCCAGGGGAATCACCTTGAGGCAGGGCTCCGCTTTGTTCTGCCGGCCGTTGCCATTGCTGTGACCGTTGCCTGAATGGCCGTTTGTTCCGTTCGTGCTCGTCATCTAAAGACTCAAGGATTACGTCGTGTGCTGGTCTGGTGCTGAAACGGGACTGGACGGGCGCCCCGGGAGGGCGGAGCCGCGGTCCGGCCTTGGCGTCAGGTGGGACGCAGGGCGGCAAGGACGGAATGGAGGCGTTGCTTCACTTCGGGCTCGGCGGCAAGCAGGGGAAGACGGGGGGCACCCACGGCCCAGCCTTCGAGTTCCAGGGCGGCCTTGAGCGGAATCGGGTTGGTGGTGCAGAAGAGGGCGCGGCAGAGGGGCAGCAGCTGTTCGTGCAGCACCAGGGCCTTGGCGCTGTCGCCGGCGAGGAAGGCATGCACCATGGCGCTGATCCGAGGCCCTTCCAGGTGGCTGGCCACACTCACCACACCGACGGCGCCCACGGCCAGCATCGGCAGGGTGAGGGCGTCGTCGCCGCTGTAGAGCGCCAGGCGATCACCGCAGAGCAGACGCAGCTGGCTCACCTCCTCGGTGGTGCCGCTGGCGGCTTTGTAGGCCACGATGTTGGCCTGATCGAGCAGGCGGGCTGTGGTCTCCGGTGCCAGGCTGCAGCCGGTGCGACCGGGAATGTTGTAAAGCATCAGCGGCAGCTGTGGTACCGCGGCCGCCACGGCCCGGAAATGGGCCTCCAGTCCCGACTGAGGGGGCTTGTTGTAATACGGCACCACCACCAGGGCGCCATCGGCCCCGAAGGCCGCCGCCTCGCAGGTGGCCGCCACCGCCTCGGCGGTGCAGTTGCTGCCGGTGCCTGCCAGCAGCAGTCCACGGGTGCCCACAGCGTCCTTCACCGCCCGGAACAGATCCTTCTGCTCCTGCCAGCTCAGGGATGGCGATTCACCGGTGGTGCCGCAGATCACCAGGCCGTCGGAGCCGTTCTGCACCAGATGGTCGGCCAGTCGGGCCGCCAGCTCCAGATCCACGCTGCCGTCGGGCCGGAATGGCGTCACCATCGCGGTGAGCACCCGTCCGAAGGGGGGAGCAGCGGTCATCCCCGCCGCCATCGCATCGAGGGCGTCGCCGTTCACCCCGCACCTCCGGCCGTGCTGGCGGGCTGGCCGGGGCCGCGTTGCAGCAGCTCGGCGATCTGGATCGCATTGAGGGCGGCTCCCTTGCGGATCTGATCGCCGCAGAGCCAAAGCTCCAGGGCCCGCGGCTCGCTGAGGTCCTGGCGGATGCGTCCCACTGCCACCGGGTCGCGCCCGGTCACATCGGTGGGCATCGGGAAGCGCTGCGTCTGCCAGTCGTCGATCAGTTCCACGCCGGGGGCGGTGGCCAGCAGGGCGCGGGCCTCGGCCGGCGACAACGGCTGTTCGAACTCGATGTTGACCGCTTCGGAGTGGGCCCGCAGCACCGGCACGCGCACGCAGGTGGCCGACAGGCGCAGCTCCGGCAAGCCCATGATCTTGCGGGTCTCGTGCAGCATCTTCAGCTCCTCCTCGCAGTAGCCGCTGGGCTGCAGGGGGGAGTTGTGCAGAAACAGGTTGAAGGCCAGGGAATGGGGCAGCACCTCGCTGCGGGGTTCCCCACCCGCCAGCACCACCTGGCTGAGGTTGCGCAGTTCGTCCATGGCGCGGGCGCCGGCGCCGCTGGCCGATTGATACGTGCTGATCACCACCCGCCGCAGCGGCGTGCGCGCGGCCAGTGGCGCCAGCACCAGGGTGAGCAGGATCGTCGTGCAGTTGGGATTGGCGATCAGACCGCGGTGGCTGAAGGCGGCCTCGGGATTGACCTCTGGCACCACCAGCGGCACCTGGGGATCCATGCGGAAGGCGCTGGAGTTGTCGATCACCACGGCGCCGGCCTGCACCGCCTGCGGTCCCCACTGGCGCGACACCGAGCCGCCGGCGGAGGCCAGCACCAGATCGATGTCACTGAAGCAGCCCTCCTGCACGGGTTGCACCTCCAGGGTGTCCCCCTGCCAGGCGATCCGCTGGCCGGCGGAGCGTGGCGAGGCCAGCAGGCGCAGCTCCGCCAGGGGGAATTGCCGCTCCTGCAGCAACTGCAGCAGCTCCTGACCGACAGCACCGGTGGCCCCGAGCACCGCCACCCGCAGCGGCCGGGCGGGAAGCCGTCCCGAAGGCGCTGTGGTGGTCTGCGGGCCGGGATCGGGGCTGGCGGCGCTGGGATGGCTTGTGCTGGGAACGCTCAACGGAAAGACAGAGGGATTCGGGTGAGGGGATGCCGCCGCTGGGGGACGGTCCTGGTGATGGGAACCATCCGCTTCCCGGGGAGCGGGGCGGATGAGGCGGAGCAGAAGCGACTCCTGCGGAGCCTGACGCTCGACCTGCACCGTTAGTGAGGATGCAGGCGATGGATCAGAGATCTCGCGGGCCAGGATTCAGAAGCCCTGATGGCTGCTGATGTCTGGCAGAAACCCTGCGCGCCGTCGGGCCTGAGGCCGGAAGGGCGGTTTAGCGGGTGCTATGGCTGACGCCTTAATCAGGCGAACAATACGCGAAAAGCCGACCCTCAGCGCCGCAGAGGCCTGGAGGACACGCACACGATCACGGCAGGCTGGGTGCATCCCGCGTGGACGGGCGCCGGCCGGTGGCGGGTGGCGTGCCGGCGGCGATGCAAGACCGCGTTGTGATGTGGCGGTGCGCAAGGGGGCTCCTGATCAGCAACAAAGCACCGCAAGCCTTTGGCAGCGCACCAAGCAGCCGCTAGACTAGTATTGGTGCACTAGCAGAGGACCCTCGCGTGGCCCAGAACAAAGTTCAGTACCAGGAGGGTTTTTCCCTCTCAGAATTC
>JBJTQH010000148.1:0-2084 GCA_046075505.1 Cyanobium sp.
ACCGCACTGGCGATCACCGAGGCGATTCCGGTGGGCACCTACACGATGGTGATGCCGCCCGATCGGCCGGTCGCCTATTTCAGCTTCATGAGTGAGCGGTTCCTCGAGCTCACGGGCCTGGATCGGGCCCGGGCGCGCGAAAACCCCCTCGAGGGGTTCGCCTGCGTGCATCCCGACGACTACGACGCCTGGCTGGCGCTCAACGCCGAAGCCTTCGCCAGCAAGCGGCCGTTCAAGGGCGAATGCCGCGTGGTGCTGCAGGGTGAAACCCGCTGGGTGATGGCGGAATCGGTGCCGCGCGATCTCCCCGATGGCTCCACCGTCTGGGAGGGGGTGCTCAGCGACATCACCGAGCGGGTGCTGGCCCAGCAGAAGCTGCAGGCGAGCGAGCAGCGGCTGCAGCTTCTGCTCGACAACCTGCCGATCCCGCTGCTCTCCCTGGGGGCTGATGCCGACACCCGGCCGCTGTTGTGCAACCGTCGCTTTGTCGAAAGCTTCGGCTACAGCCTCGAGGCCCTGCAGGATCCTCAGGCCTGGCTGGAGCAGGCCTATCCCGATCCGCAGCAACGGGCGCTGGTGCAACAGAGCTGGCACCAGGCCCTGGCCGCCAGCGACACCGATGGATCGCTGGTGAGCGCCGGTGAATTCCGGTTGCGCTGCGCCGACGGCAGTGAGCGGGATGTGCTGATCAGTGCCACCCGTCTCGATGATCTCGTTGTGGCCACCCTGGTGGATCTGAGTGAACGCAAGCAGGCCGAGCGGGCCCTGGCCGCGGCCCGCGAGCGTGAGAGACAGCTGGAGGAACAGCAGCGGCTGCGGCTGGAGCAGAAACTGCGCACCAGCCTCACGGCCGCGGCCGTGGCCCATGAGATCAACCAGCCCCTCAGCGCCCTGCTGCTGCAGGCGAAGCTGGCCCAGGCGCGCCTGGCGGCCATCCCGGCGGCGGGCGACAGCCCTCCTGCGCCCCAGCCAGCGCCCCATTCAGGTGACGGGATCAGGCCCCGGAGCACCGCCGCCGGTCCAGACGCTGGTGGCGATCACGCCGCGGAGGGCAACGGCGCTGCCGGTGGCCGGGGCGCTGCCGCCGAGCTGGCCACGCTGCTGGCTTCGCTGGTGCGCGATGCCGAACGGGTGGTGCAGGTGATCGGGAAGATGCGCAATCTGCTGCGCAACGTCCAGACCGAGCCGCAACCGGTGGACCTGGCCACCGTGGTGGAGAGCGCTCTGCTGTTCCGTCGGCCGCGGCTGCAGGCGCTCGGGGTGGTGCTGCACTGCCGGGGTCTGGAGCATCCCTGCCCGATCAGCGGTGATGCCGACCAGCTGCAGGTGGCGGTGAGCAATCTGCTGCGCAATGCCCTCGAGGCGCTCGAGACGGTGCCGGCCGGGAACCGCAGCCTGGAGGTGGCTCTTGAGCCGCAGGGGCAGCGGGTGCTGCTGCGCATCGGCGACAGCGGCGGCGGCTTTGAGGCCGGTGTGCTGGCCGATCTGCCGCTGGCCACCACCAAGCCCGACGGCACCGGTCTGGGGTTGTATGTGGTGCAGACCACCGTCGACAACCATGGTGGCACGCTGGGCTTCGGGCGCTCGCCGCTGGGTGGGGCGCTGGTGGAGCTGGTTCTGCCGGCGGCGCTTCCCTCCGAGCGGGTGCCGGCTCCCAATGGCGATGGAGCCGGCAGCGGGGAGGCTGAGCCCGGGGTAGAGGTCTCTGCCGGAGACTCCTCTGCACCGCTGCGCCCGATCGCCCAGGAACAATGAGCTTTCCCAGCCTGCCGGTCGAGGCCTTTCTGGAGGGGGAGGGGCCGATCCTCGATGTGCGCAGCCCGTCTGAATACGGGCAAGCCCACATTCCCGGGGCCCACAGCCTGCCCCTGTTCGCGGACGCCGAGCGGGCGGCGATCGGCACCCTCTACAAGCAGCAGGGGCGGCAGCCGGCCGTGCTGCATGGGCTGGCGCTGGTGGGGCCGCGGCTGGAGGCGCTGGCCCAGGCCCTGATCGCCCAGGCCGCCCGCAGCCCGGGGCACCCCCTGCGCCTGCACTGCTGGCGGGGCGGCATGCGCTCCGGCAGTGTCGGCTGGCTGGCGGAT
>JBJTQH010000149.1:0-16783 GCA_046075505.1 Cyanobium sp.
ATCGCTGGTGTAGAGGCGGCGGATGTCGTCGATGCCATGGCGCACCATGCAGAACCGCTCCACACCGAGCCCGGCGGCGAAGCCGCTCCAGCGCTCCGGATCGATGCCAAGGCCCTCCAGCACCGCCGGATCGACCATGCCACAGCCCATCACCTCAAGCCAGCGGCCACGCCACTGCACATCCACCTCGGCCGAGGGTTCGGTGAACGGGAAGTAGCTGGCGCGGAAGCGCACCGGCAGATCGCCGAAGAACTGCTTCAGGAACGCCATCACCGTGCCGCGCAGGTGGCTGAAATCCAGGCCCTCATCCAGGGCCAGCACCTCCACCTGATGGAACACCGGTGAATGGGTGGCATCGACGGCATCACGGCGGAACACACGGCCCGGCGCCACGATGCGCACCGGCGGCGGATTGCTCTCCAGGTGGCGGATCTGCACCGGCGAGGTGTGGGTGCGCAGCAGCCGTTCACTGCCATCGGCAGCGGGATGGAGATAAAAGGTGTCCTGCATGTCCCGCGCCGGATGATGCGGCGGGATGTTGAGGGCGGTGAAGTTGTAGTGGTCGCTCTCGATCTCGGGCCCCTCGGCAACGCGATAGCCGAGCCCGGCGAAGATGTCGACGATCTCTTCGATCGTGCTGATCAGCGGGTGGCGGTGTCCGGGCGGTACAAACCGGCACGGTGCGGTCACATCCAGCCGCTCCCGCTCCAGCCGCTCCGCCATCGCCGCCCTCGAGAGGCTTTCCAGGCGATCCGCCAGCAGGGTCTGCACCTGCTCCTTGAGGACATTGGCCCGCTGACCCACCAGCGGCCGCTCCTCTGCCGACAGGCGACCCATCGCCCCGAGCACCGCCGACAGGCGCCCCTTCTTGCCCAGCAGCGCCACACGCAGCTCCTCGAGGGCGGCACTGCCGGCGGCGGCGGCGATGGCAGAGCTGGCCTCCTGCTCCAGGGCCTCCAACTGGGCGGTGAGATCGCTGAGGCCGGCGGGAGCGCTCACGGGCAGGCAAGGGGTGTGCAGCCGCCGACTGTAGGGAGCCGCCCTGGAGACCTAGCTTGCCCACACCCTGCAGCCCGTCTCCGCGCATGCCGCCGCTCCGCCTGCTGATCAGCAACGACGACGGTGTCTTCGCAGACGGCATCCAGGTCCTGGCGGCCGAGGCCGTGGCCCGCGGCCACCACGTCACCGTGGTCTGCCCCGATCAGGAACGCTCCGCCACCGGCCATGGCCTCACCTTGCAGACGCCGCTGCGGGCTGAGCGGGCCGATCAGCTGTTCGCCGCCGGCGTCACCGCCTGGGCCTGCAGCGGCAACCCCGCCGACTGCGTCAAGCTGGCCCTGTTCTCCCTGATGGCCGAGCCCCCCGACCTGGTGCTCTCCGGGGTGAATCACGGTCCGAACCTCGGCACCGATGTGCTGTATTCCGGCACCGTGGCCGCGGCGATGGAGGGCACGATCGAGGGGCTGCCGGCCCTGGCGGTGAGCAGCGCCGATTTCGGCTGGCGCCAGTTCGCACCGGCCTCGCGCCTGGCGCTGAACGTGGCCGAAGCGATGCTGGCGGCGGGCTGGCCGGAGGGCCTGCTGCTCAATCTCAACGTGCCGCCGCGGCCGGAGGCGGAGATCGGCCCCCTGCGCTGGTGTCGCACTGCCCTGCGTCGCTACATCGATCAGTTCGACCGCCGCGTCGATCCCCGCGGTCGCACGTATTACTGGCTGGCCGGTGAGGTGGCCAACGACCTGGAGGCACCGGTGGCAGGTCCGGCCGACTGGCCGATGGATGTGGCCTGGATCGAGGCGGGCGGCGCGGCGTTGTCGCCCCTGCAGCCTGAACTGTTCTGGCGGGGCCAGGCCGACACCCTGCCCCAGGCCGCAGCGCTGCAGGGCCGCGGCCCGCTGGGCTGAATCCACGGCTGCATCCCGCCCACCGGCTGGCGCCAGCTCAGCTGCGCCGGTGGACCCGCTGCAGCAGCCAGAGGCTGATCCACAGGCCGATCAGATGGGCGAACAGCACCTGGGTATTGCCCAGCACCGAGAGCATCTCGATCGACGTGATCGGCAACCCCACCACCCGGCCCACCGCCCCGGGAACCTGCTGGATCTGGGCCCCGAAGAACCCCGGCACCTGCTGGGAGGCCTGCACGAACAGGCTGCCGGCCATCGTCTGGTAACCGATCACCGCCAGGGTCACCCCCACCAGATCGGCCAGCACGCCGCGTTTGATCAGCCGGGCGGTCTCCCCCTTGCTGGGGCGCACCGGGCTGTCGAGGGCGCGGCCGCAGCGCACGATCAGCCAGCTGTGCCAGAGACACCAGAGCAGCAGCAGAAAGGCCAGGGTGGTGAGCGAGATGCCGGGCCCCAAGCCGAGGGCGCGGGCCGAATTGGCGGCGAAGCGAGCGCCGATGTTGTTGAAAAGCAGCACCCCCACCACCACGACCGCCAGCACCAACTGGCTCCAGAAGCGCACCCAGCCCAGGCGGCGCAGGGCGGCGGAGATCAGCTGCAGATCGAGGCGATCGGCCATGGCGAAGCGCTCCGGGGGGCGAAGAAGGGGGCGGCGAGCCTGCGGGCGGCCCGACCCAGGCGCCCCAAACTTGCCATGGGAAGATCTACCCGACGAGGTTCGCGTCGTTGATCCCGCTTCTCGATCCCCACGACGCCCTGCGCCCGACCGCCATCGCGCTGGGCAGCTTCGATGGCCTGCACCAGGGCCACCGCCGCGTGATTGCGGCGATCACCGGCGCTGGGCCCGGGGTCACCGGCGGCGGTGAGAAGCTCCCCGAGGCGAAGCCGTCCGCAGGCGGCACCACGATGGGGCCGGGAAGCACCGCTGCGGCCGCGTCGGGCAAAGGAGCTGAGACAGCAACAGGGCCGAGGCCGTCCGGATCAGCAGGCACGGAATCAGCAGGCATCCTCCCGACGGGATCAGAGAGCGTCGTTCCGACAGGATCAGAGGGCGTCGTTCCGACGGTGGTGAGCTTCTGGCCCCATCCACGCGAACTGCTGCACGGCGAGACGCGGCTGCGGCTTGATCTGCCGAGCGAGAAGCTGGAGCTGCTCGAACCCCTGGGCATCCGCCAGCTGGTGCTGGTGCGCTTCGATGCCGCCCTGGCGGCGCTGAGCCCGGAGGCGTTCGTGGAACAGGTGCTGGCGGAGCAGCTGCAGGCCAGGCATGTGGCGGTGGGCGACAACTTCCGCTTCGGGGCGGGGCGCAGTGGCGATGTCGGCGATCTGGCCCGACTGGGCGCCCGCCACGGCATCGCGGTCACCGTGGTGCCGATGCTGCATGTCGCGGGGGAGCGGATCAGCAGCAGCCGCATCCGCCGCGCCCTGGCCGCCGGCGAGATCCAGGCGGCACGTCAGCTGCTGCAGCGTCCCTACCGCTTCTGCGGGGCGGTGGAGCGGGGCCGGGGTCTGGGGCGAGGACTCGGCTGGCCGACCGCCAATCTGCGCGTCGATGGCCGCAAGTTCCTGCCCCTGGAGGGGGTTTATGCCGCCTGGGCCTGGTGCCATCGCCCGGTCGGCCCGGCTGCCTCAGGGGGGAGCGGCAACCCTGGGCAGAACCCCCTGGAGCACGGCTCGTGCAGCGATCTGTGCAGCAATGGGGCTGGCGGGAACGGTGAGCTGATCGCCCTGCCGGCGGTGATGAATCTGGGGCCCCAACCCACCGTGGATCCGACCGCACCGTCGGCGGTGGAGGTGCACCTGCTCGACCGCGACCTGGATCTGAGCGGCGCCTGGCTGAGCGTCGAACCGGTGCAGCTGCTGCGCCGTCAGTGCCGCTTCCCGTCGCTGCAGGCGCTCAGCGCCCAGATCAGCGCCGATGCGGCCAGCGCCCGAGAGCTGCTGGCGCAGCACGGACCTGCCGGTGCCGCCCCGCTGGGAGCAGGGTCCTGGCTGGAGGGATCGGCCCCGATCTGAAACCGGCCCCATCGGGCCGACCCGAACCGATGGGGCTCGATCGCGGCGAGGCTGGATCGGGACTCAGGCGATCGGGTAGGCGTGGGTGAGCCCCCAGGCGATGAAGGCCGCGATCCCACCGATCAGCAGGATGCTGGAGACCAGAACCGCCATCGGATTGTCCGACCCGGTGGAGGCAGACAGGCTGGAAGTGCTGGCCATGGTGCTCAGGCTGACAAAGCATCATGAATTTACACCAAACTTAACGTCGCTCAACGCTCTGCCCTGCCTCGCCACGGGCTGCTCCTGGCTCAGGGGGACACTGGTGCAGAGGGCCTCGCTTCGATGGGCTCCGCTCCCGGATCCGCCTGCTTCCCCTGTGTCCGATCCCAGCTCCACCCCTGGCTTCACCTCGTCAGCCGCCTCGTTAGCCGCCGCCGGCCCCAGCGCTGCGATCCCGCGGCTGCTCGATGCCAATCTCGATCGCGCCCGCGAAGGCCTGCGGGTGCTGGAGGACTGGAGCCGATTCGCCCTGGATCGCCCCGATCTGGTGGTGCGTTGCAAGGATCTGCGCCAACGGCTCGGGCGGCTGCACCGCGAGCAGTACAAGCTGGCGCGGCACACGGCCAGCGACAGCGGTGCCGGTCTGAGCCATCCCGCCCAGCAGGAGCGCCTCCAACCTGCTGCCGTGCTGGCGGCCAATGCCGGCCGGGTGCAGGAGGCGCTGCGGGTGCTAGAGGAATTCGGCCGCCTGCAGGATCCGCCCCTGGCGGCCGAAGCAGCGGCGATCCGCTATGCCCTCTATGACCTGGAAGTGGATCTGCTGCGGGCCGGCGCCGGCGGTGCGGAGCGCCGGCAACGGCTGCAGGCCTGCAGCCTTTATCTGGTCACCCGGCCGGTGCCGCAGCTGGAGCAAGTGGTGGCCGCCGCCCTGCAGGCGGGCCTGCGGTTGGTGCAATACCGCGCCAAGGAAAGCGACGACCGCACCCGCCTGGCACAAGCACGGGCCCTGCGGCAGCTCTGCGCCGACCACGGCGCCCTGTTCCTGGTGAACGACCGCATCGATCTGGCCCTGGCGGTGGAGGCCGACGGCGTCCATCTCGGCCAGGAGGATCTGCCGCCCTCACTGGCACGGCGACTGCTGGGTCCCGATCGCCTGATCGGCCGCAGCACCCATCGCATCGAGCAGCTGCACCAGGCCGTGCAGGACGGCTGCGATTACGTCGGTGTCGGGCCGGTGCATACGACTCCCACCAAACCGGGCCGCGACCCGGTGGGGCTGGAGTACGTGCGCCAGGCGGCCGCCGAGGCGCCGATTCCCTGGTTTGCCATCGGCGGCATCGAAGCCGCGACCCTGGCGGCGGTGCGTCAGGCAGGGGCGACGCGGGTGGCGGTGGTGCGGGCGATCACCGATGCGGCCGATGCCGGCACCGCCACGCGGATTCTGCTGGCAGGACTGCAGCCAACGTCCGCTGACGACACCGCACGAACCGAAGCGGACCGCACAGCCGCCAGCCTTGAACCCTGATCCCGGCGCCCCCGGCCCACCCCTCTCCATGACCAGCCCTCCCCCGGAACACGGCCCCCTCCCGGAACAGAGCCCGCCTCCCTGTCCTCCCGACGCTGGCTCTGCATCCGCGGCGCCACCAGCCACGGGCGCTGCCTGCGCCCCCGGGACGGTTCTGATCACCGTCACGGTCAACGGCGAACCACGCCACTGCCCGGCCGGTCTCACCCTGCCGGAGGTGCTGGAGGCCCTCGGCTACAGGCCAGCGCTGGTGGTGGTGGAATTCAACGGCGAGATCCTGCCGCGTGCCCGCTGGACCACCCAGCCGGTGGTGGGATCCGATGTGCTGGAGGTGGTCACCATCGTGGGGGGTGGTTCCTAGATTCGGCCTCAGTCCTGGCTTTTCCGATGGCCTCACCCGTGGCGCGGCGCACCTTCAGCCTGATGCTGCTGCCCGTGCTGATCGCCGGCCTGCTGTTGCTGGCTCCGCCACCGGCCTCCGCCGCCAGCGGCGGCCGCATCGGCGGCGGCAGCTTCCGCTCCGCCCCATCGATGCCCCGGAGCTATGGCGGCTCCCGCAATGGAGGGGGCTACCGAGGCAGCTACGGCGGTGGGTACCGCGGCGGCTATGCCGGCGGCTTCGGGGGTGGGGGCTTCGGCTTCCCGTTCCTGGTGCCCGTCTTCGGGTTCGGCGGTGGTCTGTTCGGCCTGCTGGTGCTGATGGCGGTGATCGGCGTGGTGGTCAATGCCCTGCGCGGCGGCAGCGGTGCCCTGGCAGGCGGCGATGACGAGGCACCGCGCAGCCTCGATGGTCCTGTCGCGATCGCCCAGGTGCAGCTCGGTCTGCTGGCCAGCGCCCGCGATGTGCAGGACGACCTGCGACGCCTGGCCGCCAGCGCCGACACCAGCAGCAGCGGCGGTCTGCAGCAGGTGCTGCAGGAAACCACCCTGTCGCTGCTGCGCCAGCCGGAGCTGTGGGTCTACGCCAGCGCCGAGGTCGGGCAGGTGCCCTTCGCCTCGGCCGAATCCACCTTCAACCGCCTGTCGATGCAGGAGCGCAGCAAGCTGCGGCGCGAGGTCACGGCCAATGTGGCCGGGCGGCGCAGCACGGAGAGCGGGGCCGGCCGCAGTGGCGATGCCAGCGAATACATCGCCGTCACACTGCTGGTGGCCAGTCGGCGCGCGCTCTCCCTGGCCGGCGCCACCAGCGCCGAGGCGCTGCGCGACAGCCTGCAACGGCTCGGGGCGGTGGGCAGCGACGACCTGCTCGCTCTCGAGGTGATCTGGCAACCCGAGGGTGCCGGTGAAGTGCTCAGCAGCGAGGAGCTGATCACCGCCTACCCCGATCTCCAGCACCTCTGAGTCTCCCGCCTGGGTGCTCTGGAACCAACGGATAGCGGCTGGCTGAACGGATAGCGGCTGGCTGAGCGGTGGTCTCGATCCACCTCCCGCTCAGCCATTTTCCACAGCGGTGACCCAGTTCACGTCGGTGACCCGGTTCACATCGGCGGATCTGTCCCAGGGGTGCGCAGCAGGGCCGTCAGATCATCCGCTCCGGCCGCACATGGGCATCGAACTGCTCAGCACTGATCGCCCCGAGCTCCAGGGCCGCCTGGCGCAGGGTGAGGCCCTGTTGATGGGCGTGTTTGGCGATGCTGCAGGCGCGGTCGTAACCGATCAGCGGCGTGAGCGCGGTGACCAGCATCAGGCTCTGCTCCAGCAGGGCGGCGATCCGCTCCCGATCCGGTTCCAGCCCCTCGATGCAATGCAGCCGCAGACCATCGCAGGCCCCCGCCAGCAGATCGATGCTCTCCAGCAGATTGTGGGCGATCAGGGGCTTGAACACATTCAGCTCGAAATTGCCCTGGCTGGCCGCCAGTTGCACGGCCGTGTTATTGCCCATCACCTGCACCGCCACCATCGTGGCGCTCTCGCACTGGGTGGGATTCACCTTGCCCGGCATGATCGAGGAGCCCGGTTCGTTCTCCGGCAGGCGCAATTCCCCCAGGCCGCAGCGGGGACCACTGCCCAGCCAGCGGATGTCGTTGGCGATCTTCATCAGTGAGCCGGCCAGCACCGTCAGGGCGCCGTGGGCCGCCGCCAGCGGTTCATGGCCGGCCAGGGCCTGGAACTTATTGGGGGCACTGCAGAACGGCACGCCAAGCCGTTCCCTCAGCCGCGCTGCCACCGCCTCCCCGAAGCCCGGCGGTGCATTGAGGCCGGTGCCCACCGCCGTGCCACCGATCGCCAGCTGCCGCACCGGCTCCAGGGTGCGCTCCAGAGCCTCCCGGGCCAGCTGCAACTGGCTGGCGTAGCCACTGAATTCCTGGCCGAGGCTCAGGGGCACCGCATCCTGCAGATGGGTGCGGCCGATCTTGAGGATGGCGCTGAACTCCTCGGCGCGCCGCTCCAGGCTGGTGATCAGGGCCCCGATCGCCGGCAGGAGCCGCCGCTCCAGCTCCAGCGTCACCGCGATGTGCATCGCCGTCGGGAAGGTGTCGTTGCTCGACTGGCTGCGGTTGACGTGGTCGTTGGGATGGACCGGATCCTTGCTGCCGAGCACCCCGCCGGCCTGGGCGATGGCGCGGTTGGCGATCACCTCGTTGACGTTCATGTTCGTCTGGGTGCCGGAACCCGTCTGCCAGACCCGCAGTGGGAATTCGGCATCGAGCTCGCCACGGGCCACCGCATCGGCCGCCGCCACGATCAGCTCCACCAGCGGCAGCGGCAGCAGACCCAGGGCGCCGTTCACCTCAGCGCAGGCGGCCTTGAGCTGCCCGAAGGCGCGGAGGATCGCCAGGGGCATCAGCTGCCCGAAGGGGAAATAGTGCAGTGAGCGCTGGGTCTGGGCGCCCCACAAGTGCTCGGCGGGCACGGCGATCGGCCCGAGGCCGTCGCTTTCGATCCGCTCGGCCGGTGCGTTCATGGGCGGCTGGGGATGACTTCGCTGTTGAGCTCGTTGAAGCTCATCGTGGTGGTACTGGCCGCCGCCGGAGTCAGCGCGATGCCGGTGGCGCGGCTGATCGCCTGGTTGATCTCGCCGGCGCTGAGGGCACCGCTGCGATCGAACAGCACCTTGCCGCTGGCATCGAGCACCACCACCTGGGGAATCGAACCCTTCCAGTAGCGGGCAGGATCATCGGCCCCCTGCAGCGGCCGCTCCTGCAGCGGATCGGTGACCAGGGGAATCAGCTCGATGCTGTTACCCCACTGGCGCTGCAGCTCCGAAACCACCGGCGCGAAGCGTTTGCTGACGGCGCTGTCATCGAGATAGAAGATCAGCACCACCACCCGGCCGGCGGCGCGGGCTTCGGCCAGGGTGCTGCGCGGCGGCACCAGCGAACCATTGCCGGCATAGAGCGCAAAGATATTGCCGTCGTAGCGGTCGTCGTCGAGGCCGGCCCAGGCCGGTGCGCCCCAGAGCAGGCCGATCGCCAGCAGCAGGCTGAGCAGCCGGATCAGGGCCGTCGCGGCGCCCTCGCGGCAGCGGCGCCCCAGGCTCGAGGGGGCACGGCAGGGCTGGATGGGTGTCTGAATCAAGGCCGAAGCTGCTCGGAGCCTCATTGTGCCGCCCGGTCCCGGCTGCCACTGCGGCCCAGCCCCTGCAGCACCCCGCGCCCGATCAGGCCGATCGCCCGGCCGATCACCTGGGTGAGCAGCACCACCACCAGATGGCCGACGCTGCGCACCAGGGCCTGCAGCTGCGGAGCGAGCGCATCGCGGGTCTCCAGGGTGAGGGTGACCAGCTGCTGGGGCCAGCCCAGGCGGCGCAGCTCCCGGTCGCGCGGTTCGCTCAGATCGATGCTGGCGATGGCGCCGCCCTGCAGCTGAAACAGGGGCCGGCGGCTCTCGTAGATCTGGATCGGCCGCTCCACCCAGCTGGCCCAGCGCTGCTGGGCATTGAGCTGATTGCGCAGCCGCTCGAGATGGCGGGTGGCGAGCAGATCGGGCCGCAGCAGATAGCGGCGCAGCTCCGGCCAGTCGGCGCAGACCGCCAGGATCTCGGCGCTGATGCGCTCGGCATTGCGGATCAGCCAGTTGCTGAGCAGCAGCTCCAGATAGAGCAGCGCCTGCGGTTCATCCGGCGCCAGCAGACGGCCCTCCACCAAAAGGGGCCGGGCCTGCACCAGCGTGCCGAGCATCGGATCGGGATCGGGCAGATCGGGTTCGGCGCCCTCCAGATCACTCGCCTCCAGCAACCGCTCCGCCACCGGTTCGAGGCGGCCGTCGCGGGGGAGCTGCACATAGCTGCCGGCCAGCCGACGCAGGGCGGCCCGGCGCAGTTCCGGTTGCAGCGTCTGCCAGCGCTGCGGCAGGGAGTCGGCCGCAGGGGCAGAGCTGACAGCAGGGGCGGAGCTGATAACAGGGGCGGAGCCCTGGGCCAGCGCCGACGGCGCTGCAGATCCGGCGGGCCGTTCCGCGGCCAGTGGCGATGGCGCGGTTTCGCTGCGCAGCAGCACCCGCAGCTGCGAGAACTGCTCGAGCAGAGCCAGCAGCAGGTCGCTGCGCCGGTCGGGATGGAGGGCCTCCAGGGCCAGCAGCTGACCGCTGGCATTGCCGGGGGCCTGCAGTGCCCCCTGACGGAGCCGCTGCTGCAGCGTCTCCCAGAGACCATCGGCGCTGCGCTGCCGCAGGGTGATCGCCACCCCCGCCGGCGCCAGGGGACCACCGCGCTCACGCGTGCTGGGCCGCACCGTTGGACCGGCGAACGCCTCGGCGGGCCAGGCCATCTGCAGCGGTCCCCACAGCCAGAGCAGCAACCGACGGGCACAGAGCAGTTCGCGGCGGCGCCCCAGCAGCAGCAACAGCGCCAGGGGCGAGGCGGGCGCTGGCTCGAGCAGGCTGTCGCAGACCCGCAGTTCCGCATCGATCTGCTGCAGACCGCTGTGCAGCAGCCAGCCCCCCAGCCCCAGCACCGCCGCCGCCTGAGCGTCGGCAGCAGAACGCGGGCCGCTCGGATCGTGCAGCCCTGGAGACCCGTGAAGCTCGGTGACGCGGCCGCCGGCGAGCAGCACCTCCACCGCCTGGCGCAGAGCCTGGCGATCGGGATCCTCCAGCAACCCCATCACCGGCAACCCCAGCAGGAAGGCGGTGCTGTAGGGATGGCCGCCCGGCAGCAGCAGCAACAGCGGCGCCGGCTGCCAGCGCTCCTGCAACAACAGCAGCTCCCGCGCCAGGGCAGCCGGCTCCGGCTGACCCTGCAGACTCCAGAGCACCAGGGCCGGCGCTCGATCGAGGGCCGCCGCCTCCAGGCAGAGGCGCCAGGGCCCCGGCTGCGGCGCCCCGGCGGCAGCCGTTTCTTCTAACCAGCTGCGCAACCCTTCGCGCTGCAACGCATCGGCGAACAGCAGCAGGGTGGGGGCGGAAGCAGGCGGATCCCGGCGGGGCACGGCGATCGCAGAAAGGGAGACGCTAACGGCGATGCGCGGCATTGCCGGTCTGTTCTGCAACGCTTGCGCGCTGTGACAGCTTTCGCTGCGACGCCGGCACCCTGCAGCACTGCTAAACACTGCACTACATAGGTGAACGGCGCCACCCCGGCAAGGGGAGCCACAGCAGCTGGGGACACCACCGCAAGGCGCCCCTGGATGCCGCCACCGGAACCCTGGGCCGCCCTCAGGGTGGAGCAGCTCGTGGCGCGCAGCACCTGGCCTGGCCAAGGGGCCCGGCGCGGGGCCGCGGCTGGTGCGATCCCGGCTGGAGCACCGCTGCGGCTGCGGGTCGGGCGAAGGCCCTCGATCTGACCTCGGCCGATGCGGGCCGGCGGCGGCAGGGTGCGCGCCACTCCCTCCCTGCCGCGCCTGAGAGACCGGCACAAGGCCTGGCTGGGGGAATCGCCCTGGGGCGGGCTGGGCCCTCCTGCTGCCGTGGGCAGGAGCGTTCGGACGGATCCCGCCGGCGGCGGAGGCGGGTTCAGAGGTAGCCAGGAGCGACGCTCAGGGACCGGACGCTCAGGGGTCTGAGCTCCTGGGGCAGACACCAGAGACCACGAGCCAGGATCAGGCCCCTTCGATCAACGCCTCGCTCTCGAGCACCAGGGTGCGCAGCTGATCGATCTGCGCTGGCTCCGCCCCGGCCCACAGGCCCCGCTGCTGCGCCTCCAGCAGCCGCTCGGCCATATCGCGCAGCGCCCAGGGATTGCAGCGGCGCAGAAAGGCCAGCACCGGCTCCGATCCCAGCCAGTCGCGGCAGAGGGCGCCGTAGCTCCAGTCGGGCACCCGCCCACTGCTGGCGTCGTAGGCGAACAGGTAATCGAGGCTGGCCGCCATCTCGAAGCCGCCCTTGTAGCCGTGCCCCTGCATCGCCTCGATCCAGCGGGGGTTGAGCAGCCGGGAGCGCAGCACCTTGTCGAACTCCTTCTCCACCCGGTGCAGCCTGGGGCGCTGCCGGCGCGAATGGTCGCCGAACCACAGGGCCGGCGCCTGGCCGCGCTGCTGCTCCACCGCCGCACTCAGGCCGCCATGGAACTGGTAATAGTCGTCGGAATCGAGCAGATCGTGCTCGCGATTGTCCTGGTTGTGGAGCACCACCTCCACCTCCGCCAGCCGCTGCTCCAGGCCGCGGCGATCCAGGGCCGCCTCCGGGGCCGCCTGCAACCCCGCGCCGGCTCCGCTGTCGGGGCCCGCCTCGCCGTCGTAACGCCACTGGCTCCAGTTCAGGTAGGCCGTCGCCAGATCATCCCGGCGCTCCCACTGGCCGCTGTCGATCAGCCCCTGCAACCCGGCGCCATAGGCCCCCGGCGCCGATCCCCACACCCGCCCCCAGTGGCCCTCCTGCAGCGCCGCCTGGGCCAGCGGATTCTCCTCCCCCTCCTGCGGCAGCGCAGCCACCAGGCGGGCGGCCCGGTTCATCCAGCCCACCAGCTGCGGGAAAGCATCGCGGAACAAGCCGGAGATGCGCAGGGTGACATCCACCCGCGGCCGGCCCAACGCCTGCAGCGGAATCACCTCCAGATCCACCATCCGCCGGCTGGGACCATCCCACACCGGCCGCACCCCCATCAGGGCCAGGGCCTGGGCGATGTCCTCACCGCCGTTGCGCATCGTCGCCGTGCCCCACACCGACAGCGCCAGGCTGCGCAGCTCACGCCCCTGCTCAAGGCGATGCAGATCGAGCAGCAGTTCAGCGCTGCGCCGCCCCAGATCCCAGGCCGCCTCGGTGGGCAGCCCGCGCAGATCGACGCTGTAGAAATTGCGGCCCGTCGGCAGCAGATCCGGCCGGCCCCGGGTCGGGGCGCCGGAGGGTCCGGCGGCGATGCGGCCGCCGGCGATGCCGCTGAGAAACGCCTGCTTCTCGGCCTCACCACAGGCCAGCAGGGCCGGCAGCAACCGCTGGCGCAGCTGGCTCAGGGCCGCCCGGGTGGCAGGGCCACGGGTGGCAGGGCCACAGGTATCAGGGCCACAGGTGGCAGGGCCGGCCGTGCCGAGCGGTTCGCTGGCGGATGGATCGCCCGTGCTGTCGTCTTTCCTGTTGCCGGCACGGCCGTGCTTCGCATCGCCACTGCCATCGACCATCGCCCAGGCCAGTTCGCGCTGCACCAGCTGCAGCGCCCAGGCCTCCAGCCGGGCGATGCCATCACCGGCGCAGCGCAGCCCCGGGGTCAGACCGTCCGCGGCGCCGACGTCCGTGGTGGCCTCACTGGGCAGCGGCTTCCCCTGCAGGCCAGGGTCCGGGGGCCAGGGCAGGGCCAGCAGCCGCTGGCGGTCCGCCTCGCTCAGCGGCGCCTCCTCCGGATCGGCCCAGGGATCGAGCTCCAGCTTCAGGTCGCGGGCCAGGGCCTGGGTGAGACCGCAGCGGCCCTCCTGGGGCGGCCGCGCCAGGCAGAGCAGCAGTTCCGCCAGTGGGCCCGCCTCCGGCAAGCGGCCGTAGCGATGCAGCCCCAGCCGGATCTGGGCCTCCTTGATCTCACACAGATAGCCATCGGCTGCATCGAGCCGCTGATCGAGATTCAGCTCCGATCCGATCGGCAGCTGCAGCGCCTCCAGCTGTTCCGCCAGCCGCCGACGCAGCGTGGCCGCCCGCTCACCCCCCAGCGAACAGGCCTCCCAGTACTCATCGAGCAGGCTCTCCAGGTGCTGCAGCGCCCCGTGCAGCCCGGCCCGACCCAGGGGTGGGGTGAGGTGATCGAGGATCACGGCCTGGGCGCGGCGCTTCGCCTGGCTGCCCTCGCCCGGATCGTTGACGATGAACGGATAGAGGTGGGGCAGTGGCCCCAGGGCCCACTCCGGGAAGCAGTCGGCCGACAGGCCCACCCCCTTGCCCGGCAGCCATTCCAGATTGCCGTGCTTGCCCACATGCACCACCACATGGGCAGCGAACACCTGCCGCAGCCACAGGTACTGGGCCAGATAGGCGTGGGTGGGCGGCAGATCGGGGCTGTGATAACTGAGGGCCGGATCGCGCTCGTAGCCGCGGCTCGGCTGGATCAGCACCGCCACCTTGCCCAGCTGCAGGCCCCGCACCGCAAAGGCCGGACCGTCCGGACCCCGCTCCAGGCCGGCATCCTGCTCCGGTGCTCCCCACACCGCCTCCAGGCGCTCGCGGCCAGCGCTCGGCAGGGTGGCGTACCAGCGGCGATACAGCTCCAGGGGCAGCCGGGCCAGCGGCGCCAGCGGATCGCTTTCCGGATCGTTGCTGCGGCCCGCCAGCAGCCGCTGGATCAGGGCATCCCCATCGGCAGGCAGGGGATCGGGCCCCAGGTCGTGGCCGCTGTCGCGCAGCCACTGCAGCATCGCCGCCGTGCTGTCGGGGGTGTCGAGCCCGACGCCATTGGCCAGGCGGCCGTTGCGGGTGGGGTAGTTGGCCAGCACCAGCGCCACGGCCCGCGACGCCGCCGCTGTACGCCGCAGGCGGATCCAGGCGGCAGCCAGCTGCACGCTCCAGGCCAGCCGCTCCGGATCGGGCCGCAGACGCTGCAGGGCCGTGGCCAGCTCCTCGCTGGCCTGCACCATCTCCTTGAACGCCACGGCGCGACTGCCGATGCGGCCATCCAGTTCCGGCAGGGCCAACTGCAGGCTCAGATCCAGCGGTCCGAGCCCGACGCTGCTCTGCTGCCAGCGGCGCCGCGAGCGCGAACTGCACAACAGCTGCAGCACCGGTACCCCCAGCCGTTCCCACAACGGCGCCCCCAACCCCGCCTCCTCGAACTGCACCGAGGCGAATCCCGTGCCGCACAGCACCGCCTCCACCTGTTCGCGCTGCAGCAGATCACCCACCCCCTGCGCCACCGCCGCATCGCGCAGGCTGCTCACCCACAGGCCGCGCGGACAGAGGCCCTGGCGGCGCAGTTCCGCCAGCACCGCCTGCATCAGCTCGCTGTCACCCGCCTGCAGCAGGGCCCGATAGAGGAGAACGCCCACCCGTGGCCCGGGCTCGTCGCGCCAGTCGTGAGGCAGGGGGTCCGGACCCGGCCGCGGCGTGGGCAGCGGCGGCGTTGCAGCCGCCAGCAGGGCCGCCAGGCTCTGCAGCACCAGCGCCACGTTCTCAGGCCCCCCCTGGCGCAGGCAGGCCGCCAGGGCGATCGCCAGCTGCGGATCCACCGTGCCCAGCTCCGCCAGATCGCGATCCAGCTCCGCCGTGCCGGAGAGCACCAGCAGATGGCGCACCCGACCCAGGGCGCTGCCCTCCCGAGCCCAGTCGCGCAGCTGCTCCAGGCCGTAGGACCAGTGCCCGCGGCCCCCCAGCAGCCGCACCAGCACCAGCTGCGCCGCCGGCAGCGTCGTGGCGCGGTAGTGATCGATCACAGCCGGATGGCTGAGGGCGGCCAGGTTCAGGGCCCGCACCGGCACCCCGAGCAGCTCCGGCCGCTGGCGCAGCAGGGCATCAAAGGCCACCAGGTCGGTGTCGGCGCTGCTCAGCAGCAACACCGGCGCCGGCGGCTGCTCCACGTAGGGGATCCCCGCCGCTCCATCCGCCCCGTCGTCGCCGAGGCCGGGAACCGCCGCCAACCTGTGCATCGCCCCATCCTGCAGGGCGCAGGACGGGATGCGCGGTGAGAAGATCGGCCCACCCATCCCGCCCGACATGCATCAGTTCCTCCCCTATGCCTGGTTCGGCGGGACCTGCGTGCCCTTCGCCGAGGCCACCCTCTCGGTGGCCACCCATGCGCTCCACTACGGCACCGGGGCCTTCGGGGGGATGCGCGCCTTGCCCAACCCGGCCGACCCCGGCGAGATTCTGCTGTTCCGAGCCGACCGCCATGCCCGCCGGCTGAGCCAGAGCGCCCGGCTGCTGATGGCGGATCTGAGCGAGGAGCAGATCCACACGGCGATCACCGCCTTCCTGCGGGCGAACCGCCCTACCTGTCCGATCTATCTGCGGCCTTTTGTTTACACCAGCGATCTTGGCATCGCACCCAGGCTGCACAACATCACCACCGATTTCCTGATCTATGGCATCGAGATGGGCGACTATCTCTCGCCCGATGGTGTCAGTTGTCGCATCAGCAGCTGGACCCGCCAGGAGGATCGCTCCCTGCCGCTGCGCGGCAAGATCAGCGGCGCCTACATCACCAGCTCCCTGGCCAAGACCGAGGCGGTGAAGAGCGGCTTTGATGAAGCGCTGCTGCTCAACAGCCGCGGCAAGGTGAGCGAGGCCAGCGGCATGAATCTGTTCATCGTGCGCGATGGCGCCCTGATCACACCCGGCGTAGATCAGGACATCCTGGAAGGCATCACCCGCGCCAGCATTCTGGAACTGGCCGCTGCGATGGGGATCAGGACAATCGAGCGGGCTGTTGATAAGTCGGAACTGATCATCGCCGATGAGGTGTTTCTCAGTGGCACCGCCGCCCGCGTCACCCCGGTGCGCCGGATCGAGAGCACCGAACTGCCGCCCCATCGGCCGGTGATGGAGAAGCTGCGCGAACGGCTGACGGCGATCACAGAGGGCCGCGATCCGCAGTATGACCACTGGGTCACCCGTATCCGTCTCGACGCCTGATGGTCGTCTCCACAGACAGCAGGCCGGCGGTGCAGCGCATCGGCTTCCTCGAGCGTCTGCATGCGCCCACCCGCCCCGTGCTGGTGTTTGACGGCGCCACCGGCACCTCGCTGCAACGCCTGCACCTGACCGCCGCCGATTTCGGAGGACCCGCCCTGGAGGGTTGCAACGAAAACCTGGTGTTCACGCGCCCGGATGCGGTGCAGGCCGTGCATCGCCAGTTCCTGGAGGCCGGCTGCGATGTGATCGAAACCGACACCTTCGGGGCGGCTTCGATCGTGCTGGCCGAATACGACCTGCAGGATCAGGCCTATGCCCTCAACAAACGGGCAGCCGAGCTGGCCCGTGAGATGGCGATGGCCTATTCCACAGCCGACAGGCCGCGTTTCGTGGCCGGCTCGATGGGGCCCACCACCAAGCTGCCCACCCTCGGCCACAT
>JBJTQH010000150.1:0-12004 GCA_046075505.1 Cyanobium sp.
GATTCATCCGGTGTATCTGAGACCGCCTTCCTGCTGATCTTTGCCCTCGGCGATTGCCGCGATCGAGGCACGTTCTGGGCCTGGCGCGGCAGAGGGAATGCGTCATGCACGTGCCGGGGCGCCTTCATGAGGGGATTTGCCTCTGCGGTAGGAAGCGCGCTTCTTGGTCGTTCGTACCGCCTGCCTCTGCCCCTGATCCCGTGTGGCGCTCCGGGTCGTTGCTGACCGGTCTGCTTTCAGCCGCTTTGTGTCGGCGAGGATGCAGCGCACCGGCGAGGCGTCGCCGGCGAGCGGATCCTGCGATGGTGGAGGGCCGCTGCTGCTCCGTTGATCCCCGATTCCGCTGCTGCCGCGCCGGCGTCTACCCGGCGGATCGCCCTTTGCCTGCAGTACGACGGCGCCGCCTTCTGCGGCTGGCAGCGCCAGCCCCGCGATCCGAGCGTGCAGGAGCGCCTGGAGCAGGCCATCGCCGCCCTGGATCCCCACCGACCGGCCACCTGCGTGGCGGCGGGGCGCACCGACAGCGGTGTGCATGCCGCCGGCCAGGTGGTGCATTTCGAGGCCGCCGGGCCGATTCCGGCGGCGCGCTGGCCCAAGGCGCTCAACGGCCGTCTGCCGCCCAGCATCCGGGTGCGGGCTGCGGCCGAGGTGCCCGGCGACTGGCATGCCTGCTTCTCGGCCCGCTATCGCCGCTATCGCTACACCCTTTACAACGCTCGTCTGCCCAACCTGTTCCTGGCCGCCTGGAGCTGGCACCGCTACCAGATGCGGCTCGATGACGAGGCGATGCGCTCTGCCCTTGAAGACCTGCTGGGCGAACACGATTTCAGCGCCTTTCAGCGGGCCGGCAGCCGCCGCAGCCATGCCCGCACCACGATCCAGGAGGTGGAGCTGCAGCGCAGTGGCGACCTGCTGACGATCGAGCTGCAGGCCAGCGGCTTCCTCTACGGCATGGTGCGCCTGGTGGTCGGGCAGCTGGTGGCGGTCGGCGAGGGGCGTCTGGCCGTGGAAGCCTTCCGGCAGCGCTGGCGCCGCCGCGCCCGCGCCGAGGTGAAGGAAGCGGCCCCACCCCAGGGGCTCTGCCTGCTGCGGGTCGGTTACCCGAGCGAGGTCTTCCCCCGGCACGTCTGGTACGATTGCCAGCCGCGATTTCAGCTGGAATCGTGCGATCCCGCCGTGGCGTCCGGTTGGTGTCGGCGTCAGGCCTCTGCGGAGTCCTGTCTCGACGCTCCGGCAGATCACGGTCCGGGAGAGAGCCACGGTCCGGGAGAGAGCCATCGTTAGATCCCTGCGGGCTGTCGTGGCCCGGCCGGCACCGCCGGGGATCCGCGGATCCGCCCCCGGGCGGCGCCGATCGGTGGCCACAGTGCGCTGGCCACAGCTGCTGCCCCACCTGCCTCTCCGTCATCGCGCCCCGGCCTGCGGTTTTCCGCTCCGGACCGGCCGAGTCCCCCGCCGCGGTAGGTTCTCCCGATCACCTCCGTCCACGGTCCCACCAGCATCTGGTGTCACCGCTCCGGGGGTCCTCCCAGCCGGATCCTCCGGTGCCCTCCAGGCGCAAGACCTCCTGGCAACCCAACCAGGTGCAACCCTGGCGCCCTTCAGGCGCAATGAACAAGGCGCAATGAACAAGACAACCCTGCCCTCCCCCGCTTCGCTGGATCGCCGCTGGTATGTGGTCGATGCAGCGGACCAGACCCTCGGCCGTCTGGCCAGCGAGGTGGCCCAGGTGCTGCGTGGCAAGAACAAGCCCACCTACACCCCTCACCTCGACACCGGCGATTTCGTCGTGGTCATCAACGCCGACAAGGTGCGGGTGAGCGGCACCAAAGCCACCGACAAGCTCTACCGCCGTCACTCCGGTCGTCCGGGTGGCATGAAGACCGAAACCTTCGCCCACCTCCAGGCCCGTCTGCCGGAGCGCATCGTGGAAGTGGCGATCAAGGGCATGCTTCCGCACAACGCCCTCGGCCGTCAGATGTTCCGCAAGCTGAAGGTGTACCGGGGCAGCGACCATCCCCATGCCGCCCAGCAGCCCCAGCCCCTCGCCCTCGATCCCGCCGCTTCCGCCCTCTTATGACCAGCTCCAGCAATCGCGTCGTCTACTGGGGAACCGGCCGTCGTAAGACCGCCGTGGCCCGTGTGCGTGTGGTGCCGGGTTCCGGCACGGTCACGATCAACGGCCGTCCCGGTGACAACTACCTGAACTACAACCCCGTCTATCTGGCGGCGGTGAAGGCTCCGCTGCAGACCCTCGGCCTCGAAGGTCAGTACGACCTGCTGGTCAATGTGCGCGGCGGTGGTCTCACCGGCCAGGCCGATGCGATCAAGCAGGGTGCAGCCCGGGCTCTGTGCGATCTCTCGCCCGACAATCGCAAGCCGCTCAAGGTGGAAGGCCACCTCAGCCGCGATCCCCGAGCCAAGGAGCGTCGCAAGTACGGCCTCAAAAAGGCCCGCAAGGCTCCCCAGTTCTCCAAGCGCTGAGATCAGCCCCCTTTCTCTGCACCGCCCGCTACCCAGAGCCATGCCGAAGGCCGACATCCATCCCACCTGGTATCCCGATGCCAAGGTGATCTGCAACGGAGAGGTGGTGATGACCACCGGCTCCACCCAGCCCGAGATCCACGTCGATGTGTGGAGCGGCAATCATCCCTTCTACACCGGCACCCAGAAGATCCTCGACACCGAGGGTCGTGTCGATCGCTTCATGCGCAAGTACGGCATGGGTGGTGCTGATTCCGCAACCAAGGCAAAGTCCGGCAAGGACGCCTGACCTCTTGACTCCTCCGCCGGTCTGCCGCCGTTTCGGTCGGTTGTCTGGCGGCATCACGGTCTGAATGTCTGCTCTCTGAATGTCTGCCGACTGAATGTCTGCTGACTAAAACGTCTGCCGGCGGAGCTCTGAGTTCACCCATCTCCGCTCCTTTCTCGCCTGTCCATGCCTGTGGCCTGGGCAGGCTTGTGTCGTCTGGGGAGTGTCTCGTCCCGGCCACTGGATGCGCTCCCCGGGCCTGTTCGTTTCGGCCCCGCCCGTTTCACCCCGGTGCCCTGGTTCCGGGGAGTCCTGCCCCCATGGATTCCGCCCTCCTCCACGACCGTCTGGAGACAGCCTGTCGCACCTTCGAGACCCTGGAGCGGCAGCTGGCTGATCCCGCCATCGCCGCCGATCCGGTCCGGCTGCAGTCGATTGCCCGCGAGCGCTCCCGCCTCGAGCCGCTGGTGCATGACCACGGCCTCCGCCGGAAGCTGCTTCTGGAACAGCAGGAGGCGCGCCAGCTCTTGCGTGAGCAGCGCGATGATCCGGCCATGGCCGAGCTGATCAGCCAGGAACTGCAGGATCTGGAGGTGCGGATCACGGCCCTGGAACAGCGTCTGACGCTGGCTTTGCTGCCCAGTGATCCCCGTGATGAGCGCAGCGTCATGCTGGAGATCCGCGCCGGTGCCGGCGGTGATGAAGCCTGTCTCTGGGCTGGTGATCTGGCGCGCCTCTATGAGCGCTATGCCACGAGCCGGGGTTGGCAGGTGCAGCCCCTCAGCGCTTCGGAAGCGGAGCTGGGCGGCTACAAGGAACTGATCCTGGCGATCCGGGGCGATGCGGTGTACAGCCGCCTCAAGTTCGAAGCCGGGGTGCATCGCGTGCAGCGCGTGCCCGCCACCGAATCCCAGGGGAGGGTGCATACCTCCACCGCCACCGTGGCTGTGATGCCGGAGGCGGATCCGGTGGAGGTGCAGATCGATCCTGGAGACCTGGAGATCAGCACGGCCCGCTCCGGCGGGGCCGGTGGTCAGAACGTCAACAAGGTGGAAACAGCGGTGGATCTGTTGCATCGCCCCACCGGCATCCGCGTGTTCTGCACCCAGGAGCGCTCGCAGCTGCAGAACCGCGCACGGGCCCTGGAGATCCTGCGGGCCAAGCTGCTGGAGCGTGAACAGGCGGCGGCCGATGCCCGCGAACGCGATGCGCGGCGGGTTCAGGTGGGCAGCGGTGATCGCAGCGAAAAGATCCGCACCTACAACGCCAAGGACAACCGGGTCACCGATCACCGCCTCGGGCGCAATTTCAGCCTTGAACCTGTGCTGGCCGGGGAGCTGGACGCCCTGATCGAAGCCTCGATCGCCGCGGAACAGAGCCGTCGCCTCGAGCAGCTGGCGCTGGAAGCCAGCGGTACAGCCCCTTGAACGGATCCTTGAACAGACGCGCTGAGGCGCCCGCCCTCGATGCTCGAGGCCGTGTTTCACCACCCTGACAGGCACAGCTCTCCGCGCTTCCGGAGCACCGATCCAGCGTCAGATGCTGCCGATCACATATTTGGCCCATTCCTGGTTCTGGCCAGCCCGGATGCGGCGGCTCGTCTCCAGGCCGAGGCTGGTGGGCGGCCGGCGCGGCTCCCGCCGCAGCTGCATGCCGGCCTCGCGCGGCGTACGGCT
Source organism: Cyanobium sp. (assembly GCA_046075505.1). Classification (GTDB taxonomy): domain Bacteria; phylum Cyanobacteriota; class Cyanobacteriia; order PCC-6307; family Cyanobiaceae; genus Cyanobium. Next base: position 4,429 of record JBJTQH010000150.1, read on the forward strand.
GCCCTTGCGCACATTGCACGGCAGGCAGGCGGTGGTCACGTTCTCCCAGATATCGGCGCCGCCGCGGCTGCGCGGGATCACATGGTCGACGGAGAGCGGTTCGCCGGAGAAGCCGCAGTACTGGCAGGTGTGGCCATCGCGCTGGAACAGGTTGCGGCGGGTGAGCGGCAGCTGCCGGTAAGGCACCCGCACGAACTGATGCAGGCGGATCACGGTGGGCAGGTGCTGGTCCGGGCGGATCCGCCGGGAGCGGTCGTGCTCCAGCCCCTCGGCCTTGCCCTTGAGCACCATCACCATCGCCCGCTTCCAGGTGGTGATGTTCAGCGGTTCGTAGGAGGCATTGAGAACGAGGACGTGGCCCATCGCCACCCCATCAGATGTGGCGATGCTAACGGGATCATCCGGGCTGGCCAGTGTCCGTCATGACCGGCCTGCCATCACCGCGCCTGCACTGACGGTCGCCGTCTTGACGTTGGCCGTCTTGACGTTGGCCGTCATGACCGGGTCCGCCTGGATCGCCTCAGCGCGCGATCATCGCTGCCATGTCCCTGCCTTCCGCTGAGCTGCTGGTCTCCCTGCTGGGTGGTGTGCTGCAGGGCACGCCAGCGCAGGCCCCTCCCCGGGCGGTGGCGATCGATTCGCGTCGGGTGCTGCCGGGGGATCTGTTCTTCGCGCTGCCGGGTCGCCGCTGCGATGGCCACGCCCATGTCGCGGCAGCGGCAGCGGCCGGAGCCTCGCTGCTGGTGGTCAGTCGCCGCTGGGCGGAGCAGCACGCCGCGTCCGGGCAGCCCCATCCCGGTGCCACGCGGCTGCTGGTGGACGATCCGCTGGTGGCGCTGCAGCAGCTGGCCGCCTGGTATCGGCGTGAGCACATCCGCCGGGTGGTGGCGATCACCGGCAGCAATGGCAAGACGATCGTCAAGAGCGCCCTCACCGCCCTGCTCGCCGGCCGGTATCGGGTGGCCTCCAGCCCCGGCAGCTGGAACAGCCAGGTGGGCGTGCCGCTGGCGGTGCTCACCGCCCCGCCGGGCACCGAGCTGGGGGTGTTCGAGGCGGGCGTCTCGGCACCGGGGGAAATGGCGCGGCTTGAGGCGATCCTGCGACCCGATTTCGGGGTGCTGGTCAATGTGGGCCTGGCCCATCTGGGGGGCTTCGGCAGCCGGGAGGTGACCGCCCGCGAAAAGATGGGCCTGTTCCGGCGGATCCCGGCCGGCGGCTGGGTGATCGCCCCGGACGATCCCTTGCTGCAGGCTCTGCCCCTGCCCTGCCCCCGTCTGCATGCCGGCCACCAGGTGCCGCGGCTGCTCGGTCAGAGCCCCTGCGGCCGCGGCCTGTTGCTGCATCTCGATCTGGGGGAGCGCCAGGTGCAGCTGCCGGTGCGCACCCGCTCCGCCCCCCTGGTGGCCGATCTGCTGATCGCGATGACCGCGGCCCTGCGCCTGGGGGTGAGCGGCGAGGAGCTGGTGGAGGTGCTCACCGATTACAGCTTCGGGCCGACGCGGATGGAGACCTGGCGCACGCCGGAGGGGATCACGATCGTCAATGACACCGCCAGCGATGATCCGCTCTCGGTGCAGGCCGCCCTCGACACCGTCGCTGCGGCTCCAGATGCCGGTCGGCGGCTGTTTGTGTTTGCCGGGATGAGCGATCTGGGTGCCGGCGCCGCCCATGAGCACAGCCTGATCGGCAGCCTGGCGGCCGAGCGCGGCTTCGATCAGCTGCTGCTGCTGCCCCACCCCTGCCGGCCGCAGACCGCCGCTGCCTGGAATGGCCGCCGTCCGGAAACTCCGGCCCTGGAACTGGCCGATGCCGGCGCCCTGCGCGAGACGATCCGGCGCCTGAGCCGGCCCGGCGACACGGTGCTGCTCAAGGGAGCGGCCCGCCAGGACCTCAGCAGTGCCGCCCGCACGATCTGGGAATCGATGGCGCCGCGGCGACTGCTGGTGGATCTGGAGGCGATCCGCGACAACATCGCCCGCTTCCGGGCCCTGTGCGGTCCAGCGGTGGCGATCCTGGCGGTGCTCAAGGCCTGGGCCTACGGCACGGAGCTGGCGCGGCTGGCGGTGGCCCTGCAGGACAGCGGCATCGACTGGATCGGGGTTTCGGCGGCCGATGAGGGGGCGGTGGTGCGCCGGGCCGGTGTGCATCGGCCGGTGCTGGTGATGCTGATGGACATCGACGAGCTGGATAAGGCAGTGCGCTGGCGCCTGACACCGGTGGTGTACTCGCCGGCCTTTGCGCGGGCGCTGGTGGCGGGGCTGCAGGCGATGCAGGCGCAGCTGGAGGTGCATCTGGAGATCGACACCGGCATGGGCCGCGTCGGCGTTCCGCCCCAGGAGGCGCTGGCGGTGGTGCGGCTGCTGCGCGAGTCCGGTGTGGTGCGCCTGAGCGGGCTGATGACCCATCTGGCCAGTGCCGACGATCCGGTCGCCGATCCGGACAGCCGCGCCCAGCTGGCCTGTTTTGAGCATGTGGTGGCTGCGATCCGCTCCGAGGTGCCCGAGCCCCTGGTGGTGCATGCGGCGGCCACCTCCGGCGCCGTGCGCTTCCCCGAATCCCGCCATGACATGGTGCGGCTGGGGCTGGGGCTCTACGGCATCCACCCTTCCGCCGCCGTGGAGCAGCAGATCGAACTGGAGTTGGCGGTGGCGTTCGTGAGCCGGCTGCTGCAGGTGGGCACCTACGGCCGCGGCCAGGCCATCGGCTACAACGCCACCTATCGGGTGGAGCGGCCCAGCCAGCGGATCGGCATCGTGGCGGCCGGCTACAACGACGGTGTGCCCTGGCGTTTCAGCCATGGCGGCACGGTGATGATGCATGGCCGTCGCCTGGCGGTGCTGGGCCGGGTGTCGATGGATTCGATGGCGATCGATCTGGATCCGGTGCCGGAGGCGGCGGTGGGCGATGAGGTGCTGATCTTCGGGGCGCACGAGGGGCAGGTGCTGCGCCCGGAGGAGGCGGCCCGCCAGGCCGGCACCATTGCCTACGACCTGTTGGTCCACGTCGACAGCCGCCGCGTGCCACGCATCTTCCGGGGGGGCTGAGCGTTCGGCGCCCCGGTCAGGTAAGCTCCTGGAGCCACTGGAGAGGTGGCTGAGTGGTTGAAAGCGGCTCCCTGCTAAGGAGTTACAGGAGGCAACTTCTGTCGAGGGTTCGAATCCCTCCCTCTCCGTTGAACAAAGGTTGTGGGAAGGTTCCGTGCCTTCCTCAATTTTTTTTTGATCTGATTTTTGGGCGTTTCCTGCAGGCGGCGTCGCCCCCAGCCCTGCGGTCCCGTTCGGCCGCCGCCAGGCATCATGGGACTTTCCTCAGCCCGGAACGCTGCCCTCCCCCATGGCCCCGGGGCCTGCGCCACGGACCTCCGCCCGATCCCTCGCCATGTCGTCCCAGCCCCCCAGCTCCGATCGGCTGTTCAACAACGCCGACAGCTTTGCCCAGAGCTTTGATCAGGCCTGGCAGCTGCATGCCCGTCGCCATCCCAACCACGGCCTCAGCAGCGAGGAGAAGGTGGCTCTGATCCTCGAGCAGATCAGCGACCATCCCTTCGTCGCCAGCGATCCGGAACAGGCCCGTCAGGTGGCCGCCTTCCGGGTGCGCCTGCTCGGCCTCTGAGCCGGCTGCGATCAGCGCTGTCCGGCTCCGCTGCGCGCTGCTCAAGGCTGTTCCTTATCAGGCTGTTCCTTACAAGGCCGTTCTTCACAAGGCCGTGCTTCGCCAGGCCGTGCTTCGCCAGGCTGAACGACAGTCCTTCCCACCTTCGCCAGGCGGGTCGGATTCAGGCGCTTTGGATTCAGATGGTTTGGATTCAGGCCCTCCGGAGCCAGGCCCTCTGGATCCAGGCTCTGTGGATCGAGAGCGATCCGAGCCAGCCGGATCAGATCAAGCTGTGTCTGATCATGTCCTGTTCCGATTGCGACCTGTCCGGATCGAGGTTGTCCTGAGCCCAGTCCCGGCGCCCAGGGATCCGTTCCGGTCCCTGAACCGATGGCCCTCGCCGTGGGGGGCTCTCGCCCCGATTCCCGGATCCGGGCTGCCTGCCGAGCCCTGCGCTCCGCAACGCGCCCCCGGCCTGGGCTGCGCGCGGCGGGCTGCCGGCCGGCCTCTGACCCCCTGGCTGGGCCTGGATTCCAATGGTGACAAGCCCGCCCGGGGCCGCCGGCTCACCCCCCGGTGGCGCCTAAGGTGCGCCCCATGAGCAGCTCCCTCTCCCGTCTGGTGCAGATGCTGTGCGCCGGCTTCAGCAACCAGGCCCAGGCTTTCGAGAATCCGCCCCTCTACGCTCACATCCTGGTGCGCTTCCGGCCCCTGCCCCAGCTGGCGCCGGGTTCCCTGCTGCTGGAGCAGTCCTATGCGATCAATCCGGCCGCTCCTTATCGCATCCGGGTGCTGCGTCCGGAACGCCACAGTGATGGCTCGCTGCGCATTCTCAACCAGGCGCTGCACGATGACCAGCGCTTCTGGGGCAGCATCGATGATGCCTCCAAACGTGAAGCGATCCAACCCGACGACGTGCGCCTGCTCGAAGGCTGCACCTATGTGGTGCAGGAACAGGGCGACGGTTTCCGCGGTGAAGTGGAACCCGGCTGCCGCTGCCTGGTGGAACGCAAGGGCGCCACGGCCTATCTGGTGAGCAGCTTCGAACTTGATCCCCGCGGCATGCGCACGATCGATCGCGGCCATGATCCCAGCACCCACGAGCAGCTGTGGGGCTCCCTGGCCGGGCCGTTCGAATTCGAACGCACCCACGATTACAGCGGCGATATTCCCGATCCCTGGCTGTCGGAATTGCGCTGAACGGTTGTGCTCCGCTACCGCACGGCAAGGGTGCCGCGAATGGTTGCGCTGATCTGCGGCGTTGTGCTGGGGCGCTGCACTGCGGCGCTGAATGCTTGTCGGATCGTTGTCCTGAACGGTGGTGCTGAGCTGCTGCGCTGGGCTCGCGCACTCAGCTCTCGGCTGGGTTGCACCTTCAGGCTGTGCTGTCGCTTTCGCTCTGATCTGTCGCTGTCGAGCTGAGTCTTCGGGCTGAGTGGTTGCCCTCACGCGGCTGTGCCGTGGCCATGAGGCGCCGGTTTCTGCAGTCTTTGCCAGGCATCACGCCGGAGCGAGGCAGCGGGGAGCCCTCTGCCGGGCCCCTTGCCTCGGAGCGCTCCAGCCCTGCCATGCAGCCCTGCTGAGGTGGCCACTAGCTTTCTGATGGCAGCGGCGACAGCCGCCTCTCGTAACGCTGTGATGCGAGTCCGCGTTGCAGGCCATGTCAATGGGTGAATCCACCTACGGTTGCCGGCGCCCTCTGGCCCCTCTGCCGTCACCGCCCATGAGCCTGCCCCTTCTCAGCACCGCCCCCTCCGCCCTGAACGCCCGCGTCCCCTCCTTTGCCATCGGCAGCGATGAAAGCCCTCGGCAGGTGATCCAGATCGACGGGCGCAACGTCACCGGCGCCGATGCCGTGATCGAGCAGGCCTATCGCCAGATCTATTTCCACGCCTTCAAGGTGGATCGGGATCCGGTGCTGGAATCGCAGCTGCGTAACGGCCGCATCACCGTGCGCGATTTCGTGCGCTCGCTGCTGCTGTCGCGCAAATTCCGGGATGATTTCTACCGCTGCAACAGCAATTACCGTATGGTTGATCAGATCGTCGGTCGCGTGCTGGGCCGCCCTGTGCATGGCGAAAACGAGCGCATCGCCCTCTCGATCCTGATCGCCCAGAAGGGCCTGCCCGGCCTGGTGGATGCCCTGCTCGACTCGCCGGAGTATCTGGAAACCTTCGGGCTCGACACCGTTCCCTTCCAGCGCTCACGCGTGCTCTCCGGCCGCCCCGTCGGCGACCTGCCGTTCAACCAGCAGGCCCCCCGCTACGACCGCCGCTGGCGCGACACGATGGCCCGCCGCGCCCCCGCCGGCAACGGCAGCGGCTGGACCCCGAGCGGTGCCGGTCTGCCCCGTCCCGCCTGGCTGGCTGATGCCCCCTCCCCCTTCGCCCGCCGCCTGTGGCAGGGGCTGGTCACCGTTGGTGGCTTCGGGCTCACCGCCTTCGTGCTGTACATCGCTGCCGTGATGCTGAGCACCGCCGGCTCCTGAGCCACGGCGGCGGTGGAAGCGCCCGCGGCGTCACCGCCCGGGCCGCGGCCGGATCCTGTCCTGCCCCAGCCGGGGGCTCACGGCAGCGACGGGGCCCCCGCGTCCCCCTCCGGCCGCGGCCACTCCTCCGCCAGGGCCTCAAAGGCCGCCTCAAGGCCCTGGGGCATCAGCGCTGCCGCGGCATCCGGCTCCGATCGGAGCCGTTCCGGAGGTGCCAACCCCACTGCGGCGGCCGCCATGCTCGGCTCGGCAACCCGCGGCTTTGGCCCGTTCGGCGAGGCCTTGCCCGCACCGTGGTCGGCCACCGGCACCGGCGCCGCCTGCAAAGCCGCCTCCATCCGGGCCAGTCGCTCCTCGGTCTGGCTCCAGCAGCGCTCGATCGGCATCCCATCCGGCAGCGGCAGGACCGACTGCTGCAGCGCCTCAAACTGCTGTTCCTGCAGCGCCAGCCGCTCCTCGAGTTCCAGCAGGCGATACGTGAGCCGCTCCGCCACCTCGCTGAGCTGCTGCACCTGCACCGCCAGGCGATCGGACCAGGACGGAGACCCGCTCCCGGAGGAAGCGGGGGAGGTGAGCGTCATGACGACGGGCACAGGTGTGGCTGGCCGGATGGTATCGGCCCTGTCCAGACCTGCCGGCAACCGCAGGCGTCCTCTGCACGGTGCCGACGTCTGTCCGGCGCCGGCGCCCGGCATCCCGGTTTCGGGTTTGTAACGATTATGAAAGCCATGACGCGGGACCGGGAGGGCCCCATAGGATCCGCCTGCAGCCTCAGGTTGAGAGATTGCGACTGTCCGGCTGAGTCACACCGGCGGAGTCCCAGTGCGTGCCAGTCGGCGCAGTCCCAGCCAGCGCAACCAGGACCGCGCCAACCAGTCCGACTCCTCCCTGCATTCTCCCCCGGCCCACGCCCATGACACTCGCCAACGCTGCCTATCTGGGCATTGAGCGTTTTGCCAGCGACCGCAACAAGGAAAACTGGAGCAACGCCACTGAAAACGACAAAGCTGCCCTGATTCGCGCCGTCTACAAGCAGGTCCTGGGCAACCAGTACGTGATGAAGAGCGAGCGGCTCGAGGGGCCGGAATCGCTGTTCCGTCGTGGCTACCTGAGCGTGCGTGAGTTCGTGCGGCAGGTGGCCAAGAGCGGGCTGTATCGCGCCAAGTTCTTCGAGAACTGCAACGCCTATCGCTTCATCGAGCTCAACTTCAAGCACCTGCTCGGCCGTGCTCCCCAGAACAAGGCGGAGATGCTGCATCACTTCACCATCCTGCAGGAGCAGGGCTACGACGCCGAGATCGACTCCTACCTCGACAGCGCCGAGTACCAGGAGCGCTTCGGCGAAGAGGTGGTGCCCTGACTGACGGACACAAGTCCCAGAAGCGCTGCGGCAGAACGAGTCTCAGGTCATTGGGTGGGCAGGGAGCCGTGAGAGGCTGGGGTTATCACACCAAGCCAATCTCTCGTGGCATCCCATACCCAGCTCCATGGTGA
>JBJTQH010000151.1:0-17991 GCA_046075505.1 Cyanobium sp.
CTCGATGGCCCCGGCGCCACCCAGGCCATCGGTGGCCTCGCCGTCGGCCTGATCGCCCTGCTTTCCTCCTATGACCACATCATCTTCCTCGGCCACATCCTCCCCCTCCCCCAACAATGGGGCATCCCGATCATCGCTGCCTCGGTGGCGATCATTTTTATCGATGCTCAACTGGCGACGCGATCCCGATTACGAGCAAAGGCAGATGCTGTACGAGCAGCGCAGGATTCTATTCGAGCAGCGCAAGATGCAGCACGAATTGCGGATGAAACAGCTCGAGAGCGATATTTTGCAAGTGAGGAGCGACAGAGAGCGGATCAAGAGCGAAATCTTGCGGGTGAGGAGCGACAGAGAGCGGATCAAGAGCGAGATCGAGCAGATCGAGAAAGAAACCGAGCAGCTGAGGCGCGAAAACGCCAGGCAGAGAGCCTTGAGCGCCTTGATCAAGCAGCACTGCTTTCCGGACGATTCCAACTCGACCCCAGCGCCATTAACCACGCCCGATTCCGTGCCTTCCTCACCTTGATGGCCCAACAGCCGATCGACGATGACGACCCGATGTCGAGCTGAATCGTCAATGCAGGCAAATTGTCATCAGGTTTTTGGGTTTGATATGATCCAAAAAATGCCCCGTAGGATCACTCTCTTGCTTGAATCTGGGCAGTCTGTTGCGGGCAGGGGGAAACCAGCAGCACGACTGCTCTGCGGCTAGAACTCAGGCGTTACCGGTTCGCCTTGGCTCTCAGGGGTAGGCGTTGATGGCTCGTCGAGGCAGGCCGCAGGCAGGACATCAATCTGCCGCCATTCCTAGAGCGGTCTCTCTGATCGAGGCTGCCGATCCGTTTTCTGGATCATTCTCCGCGTGGGGGGCCGGGCTGTTGACTGTCGCCACAGCGGCTCCGCGCTTGGGCGCAGGCCTGCAGGGCTCGGCCAGCTTGGTCTTCAGGAGCCTTCCACCTTGGTGGCATAGCTGGCCGCATCCATCAGGGCCTCCAGCGCCGCCGGATCCTCGGGTTGCACCAGCAGCAACCAGCCTTCGCCGTAGGGATCGTTCTGCAGTACTTCCGGATCGCTGAGCACCGCTTCGTTGCGGGCGATCACCACTCCGGACACCGGTGCAAGCAGTTCCTCCACCGCCTTCACCGATTCGACGCTGCCGAATCCCTGGCCGGCGCTGAGGGTGCCACCGGCTTCCGGCAGCTCCACAAACACGATGTCGCCCAGCTGATCCACCGCGAAAGCGCTGATGCCCACGCGCAGGCCCTCCGCCTCGGGACGCACGTATTCGTGGCTGTCGCTGTAACGGCAGTCGTCGGGGAAGGTCAGAGCCATGGGTCAGGCCGGATCGTCCGCAGCCTATCGAGTCCACCGGACGGCGTCGGCCCCCTCCCGGCCGGCGTCACCGCAGGGAGTCCCGATACCGGCCAGCGGCCGTACCCCCCTGTGCCCGCTCAGCATGCTTGCGGCAGCACTCCCAGGTTCTGCAAGGCGGGAAGCGTCTGCTGCTCGAACGCCTCCAGCCAGCGCGTCAGGCCGGCGCTGGGGGTGCCGGCGGAATCGCCGTTGTCCTCGCTGAGGCGCAGCTTGAGTCGCGCCATCGCCTGGACCATCGCCTGGCTCAGCCCATAACCCCGGTGTCCCTGCGTCACGGCATGCATCGCCACCAGGCTGAGCCGATCGAACCGCTCCACGCTCCCCAGTGCGGGACAGGCCAGCCAGCGGTAGGGAGCACCGGCCGCCACCCGCTCCAGCAGCAGGGTATTGAGACGCTGGGCGGGGAGGGGATCGGGTGCTGCCATCACCATCTCCAGCTTCCTGGCATGCAGCAACAGGCACACCACCGATAGGAACTCCTGCAGGCTGATCGTGCTGGCAGAGATCAACTTCAGGTCGGCGATGCTGGCAGGGCCCTGCAACAGATGCAGCAGCAGGGGTCTGCAGATCTCGGCTGGTAGGCGGGTTTCGCCATCGTCCAGGGTCAGCAGCGTTGCATCCGGCTGTTCGAGTGCTTCCGCCGTGATGCGGCTGCGCAGGCGGATTGCCCCTAGAGCCTGCTCGGCTTCTCCAGCCCAGAGCAGTACCTTGCCATGGGCATAGACATCACGACGGAAGGGCTGATTCACCAGCAGATCGCGCACCAGCTGCTTCATGGCCGGATCGGACTGCTGGCGGATCAGCTGTTGGTGCGTGCTCGGAAGAAGCCCGGTGAAGATCTCCGGCAGATCGGCGGATCCGAGGAAGGTCAGACCATGGTTGCTACAGGCTTCGATCACCCGATCGCAATAGAGAGGATGCCATTGCTCGTGGGCATATTCATGCAGCAGGTACGACTGCTGGCGCTTCCCCAGGCCCTGCAAACGTCCTGTCAGATCTGGCAGGCTGTTGAAGACGAGGGCGTTGCATTGCTGCAGCTGATCGAAAGGCTCACGCGCCTGATCAACGCCCTTGCCGCTGTTGCCACCGCGGCGTTCCATGGCCATTACGGCATGCTGAAACGGGAGGGCGGCCAGCCAGCCAGGCATGGTGTTGTAGCTCAGGTAGAGCAGCCCACCGGGGGCCAGGGCGGCGGCTGCAGCCTGGGTCAGCGCCTGCCCCACCTCTGGGCTGACCCAGCCCAGCACCCCATGGGCCATCGCAATCTGGCACTGACCCCACACAGCAGCCAGGGCCGGCGGCATGCGGGAGTCGGCCAGATCGAGTAGATCGGCCTGCAGCACCGTGACATTGTCGAGCCCGGCTGCTGCGGCCAGTTCGTTGGCATGGGCGATATGGTCGCTGCTCAGATCAATGCCGTAGAAGCGCGCCTCTGGATGCAGGCATGCCTGCAGGCAGAGATTGAGGCCCTGCCCGCAACCGAAATCGAGCATGGTGAAGGCGCCGCTCCGGGCGGGCGGGCGGTGGCCGCTCAGCAGGCTGACCAGGGTGAGCTGGTTCGGAAATGTTTCGGGATAGACCCCGTACGTATAGCCCTTTCCCAGGAAATAACCGTGCTGTCGAATCATGAGATCACCGGCAGAAGCTGCGCCAGAATCACGCCGCACTGCTCCATGGCTGAGCGCTGGCCCGATGGCCGCATCCGCTGGGAGGCTGGCGGCGGAACGGCAGCGCTGGCTCAGTCTGCAGGACCTCGGTGCGGATCTGCAGAGCTCAGGGTGTCGTCGGCCACGGCGGTGAGAGCCTGCTCCAGGGCCAGGGCGACGTGGGCGTGGTGCGTGCCCCCCTGCACGTAGAGCACATAAGGCTCGCGCAGTGGGCCGTCGGCTGAGAACTCGCTGGTGCTGCCATCGATGAAACTGCCGCCGGCCATCACCAGTTCGCTGGCGTAGCCGGGCATCGGCGCCGGCACCGGATCGAGGTAGGAACCCACCGGTGAACAGGCCTGGAACGCCCGGCACACCGCCTTGATCCGCTCCGGAGAGCCGAGCTTCACCGCCTGGATCACGTCGCTGCGGGCGCCTCCCGGCAGGGGGTTCACCGCATAGCCCAGGTCGTGGAACACCTGTGCCACCAGCTCGGCACCGATCAGTGCCTCCGCCACCATCTGCGGCGCCAGAAACAACCCCTGGAACAGCAATCGGTTCAGATCAAAGCTGGTGCCCCCCTCGCTGCCGATGCCCGGGGCGGTGAGTCTGCAGCAGGCCTGTTCCACCAGATCGCGCCGGCCGGCCACGTAGCCGCCGGTGGGGGCGATCGTGCCGCCCAGGTTCTTGATCAGGGAGCCGGCGATCAGATCCGCCCCCACCGCCGTCGGTTCCTGCTCCTGCACCAGTTCGCCGTAGCAGTTATCCACGAACACCAGGCATTCGGGCCGGATCGCCTTCACCCGGTCCGCCAGCGCCCCGATCTCCGCCACCGACAGCGACGGGCGCCAGCTGTAACCGCAGCTGCGCTGGATCAGCACCATCCGCGTCGCTGGTGCCAGGGCGTCCTCCAGCCGCTCCAGATCCACCTGCCCTGCGGCGGTGAGCTCCAGTTCGTCGTAGGTGATGCCGAACTCCGCCAGCGATCCCTGGCCGCTGCCGCGCAGGCCGATCACCTCCTCGAGCGTGTCGTAAGGCCGGCCGGTGAGGGCCAGCAGACGATCGCCGGGTCGCAGCACGCCGAACAGGGCAGCGGCGATCGCGTGGGTGCCGCTCACGAACTGCAGGCGCACCGCGGCCGCCTCCGCCTGCAGCACCCGCGCGTAGATGCGATCGAGGGTGTCGCGACCCAGATCGCCGTGGCCGTAGCCGCTCACCGAGCCGAAGTGATGCACACCCAGCCGTTCGGCGGCGAAGGCCGCCAGCACCCGCTCCAGCCGGGGCCTGACGGCAGCGGTGCGCGCAGCCGCCAGGGGAGCGATGGTCGCCAGGGCTGCCGCAACCCGTTCTGCCGCCCTGGCCGAGGGGGCATCGCCTGCGGCGATTGTGGGATCCGGTTCGCAGTGCATCACTTTGCAGCCTGTTGCCGTCATGCTGCACCGGAGCCGCGTAGCCCCTGATACCGGTAGATTTCACGGCCGCCCCCTCTGTGGTGACGCCCTTGCCCGCCCGACTGCAAGCCGACCCCTCTGCGTCGGAGTTCGCGGCGGCGGATGGCCCCCATCCCGGTGATCCTCTGGAGTCGGCTCCTTCGGTGCGGCGGGAGCGGGCGTTGCGCGATGGCCTCAGCCTGCCCCGCACCGCTCTGCCGTCGCGGCAGCGCAAGTTCAAGCTGGGCACCACCAGTTTCATGCTGGCGATCCACATCGGCGCTGTCGCCGCCCTGCTGCCTCAGTACCGCAGCTGGCAGGGCCTGGTGGTGCTGGCGGTTCTTTACTGGGCCACGGTGCTGGGCGTCACCCTCGGCCTGCACCGCCTGGTGGCCCACCGGGGCTTCGAGGCGCCGCGCTGGCTGGAGCGGCTGCTGGTGCTGATGGGCACCCTCGCCTGCCAGAGCGGCCCGATCGAATGGGTGGGGCTGCATCGCCACCACCACCTGTTCTCCGATCAGCCCAACGACCACCACGATGCGGCCCGCGGTCTGTGGTGGGCCCACAGCGAGTGGATGCTGCACGACATCCCGGCCCTGCGCGAGATCCATCGCTTCACCGGCGACATGGAGCGCGATCCCTTCTATCGCTGGCTGGATCGCTGGTTCCTGCTGCTGCAGATCCCCCTGGGCCTGATGCTCTACGCCTATGGGGAGGCCGCCGGCGTGCCTGGAGGGGGGCTCGGCCTGGTGCTCTGGGGCATCCCGCTGCGGCTGGTGCTGGTGTATCACGTCACCTGGTTGGTGAATTCGGCCACCCACGCCTTCGGCTACCGCAACTTCGACTGCCCGGACCGCTCGCGCAACTGCTGGTGGGTGGCGATCCTCACCTTCGGCGAGGGCTGGCACAACAACCATCACGCCCATCCCGCCAGCGCCCGTCATGGTCTGCGCTGGTTTGAGTTTGATATCACCTGGCAGCACATCCGGTTGCTCCGCGCCCTGGGGTTGGTGCGTCGCCTGCGGGTGGCGCGCCTGCCCTGATCACGCTTCGGGGCCGGCTGCTCTGGCCGATGATCGCTGCTGCCCGCCCGGCTGAGCGCCGCCTCCATCCAGCCTCGGAACGGTTGCATCCGGCGGCGACAATCGCTGTCGGATCTCTCCCGGCGTTGCGGGTTGCGGCATCCTGCTGAAGTGGAGTCCGGCTGCGGTCGGTCGTCCGCGGTGTCGTCCTTCCATCCCGCCGTCCATGGAGCTCTGGGAGTATCAGGTGATTCACCTCAACGTCGAGGCCCCCCAGTCCCCTCCTGCCAGCGCGCCGCCCCCACCACCGCCGCCGCGTCCCGATGACCCGGCAGCGGCGACGCGACCGGAAGCGGTGTTTTCCAAGGAGTACCTCGAGAAGGAGTTTCCAGGCTTCTATGGCAATCCGCCGCCGGGGGGGCAACCGGCCCAGGAGCATCCGGCGGTGCAGCTGCGCGGCTTCCTCAACAGCCAGGGGCGGGAGGGCTGGATGCTGCTCGGCTTCTATCCGGTGGGACAGCTGGTGATGATGGTGTTCCGCCGTCCCCTGCCGGCAGCGCTCAGCCCGGATCCGGCACAAGCGGCTGCGGGGGCCGTCGCCGCCACTTCGCCCAACGATGCCGCGGCGCCCCCCACGCCTGCCCTCTCGCCATCGGCTGTTCCCTTGCCAACGGCTGTTCCGTCGCCAACGGCTGTTTCCTCGCCAACGGCCGTGGCCCAGGGGCAGGCTGGTCTCCAGGGGCAGCCCTCGGAGCTGATGGCGATTCTGGAGCGTCTGGAGCAGCTGGAGCGCCGGCTGCGGGCGGCACCGTCGCCCGAGCCGGCCGCGAAACCGGCGCCGAGGCCACGGCCCCAGCCGGCGGTTGCGGAGCCGCCGCTGCCCCCCAGCCCGCTGCTTTCCGAGCTGGCCGCCCTGGCCGATGGTGCGAGTGTGGCGCCGGAGCTGCTGGAGCAGGTCAGCGCCCTGCCCCGTTGCAGCACAGCCCAGGCGGCGCGGGGGCTGGGGTTCCGTTCACCCGCCAGCCTGCTCAACCGGGCCACGCTCAGCGGCTATCGGCCCGGCCTGATCAAACACGGCGCCAACGGCCGGATCGCCGTTTACATCGGCCATGAACGCAACGACCGCGGCGGCCGCGACCGTCGCTGGTGGGTGGTGCTGTCGCCTGAGATCTGAGGCCTGAGGCCGGGGCAGCAGCGGCTCAGTCGCTGGCTTCGCGCAGCTGGCGGCGGATGGCATCGCCCAGATCGGGCACACCGGCGGGCGTGCCGATGCCCAGGTGGCGGGCGCGCCGCCGCAGCAGGGCCAGGAACTGATCGGGGCCGAGGTCGCGGGCGCCGGCCCCGCCGAGCGCTTCAAGGGTGCGCCGCAGGTCGGGCAGTTCCGCATCCAGTTCGCCGGCGCTGTAGTCGCGCTGGCCGGCCATCACCTCGGCGAAGCGCTCACGGCGCTGGCGGCGGGGCACCGGATAGGCGGCCATCACCGCCTCGCGGCACTGGCGCCAGGGGCGACCGGCGGTCAGCAGGGTGGCCAGGGCGGCGGAGAGGGCGGCGGCTTCGCTGTCGTCGATGCGCAGATCGAAGGCGGGCGGAGCGGGGCGCAGACCCACGAACACCTCCAGCAGGTCGCCGCTGCCGAGCACATGGTCGCTGGCATCACGCACCGGCAGGGCGGAGGTCTGCAGGGCTTCGATCAGTTCCGGATGGCCGGCGAGCACCAGGGCGGCCCGCTCCGGTGCCAGGCGCCCCTCGGGTGCTTCGCGGGCCAGCCACAGGTTGATGCTGCCCAGCGCCAGGAACACTTCCGGGCCGGGGGAGGCGAGCTTGCCGTTGCGCAGCATCGACAGCTGCGAGTTGTGGACGCGCCCCACGTCGAGGGCATCGGCGAGGGCGGGCAGGATCCGCTGCGACCAACCGTTGCGGGCATGCCAGAGCCGGATCAGGTGGGCGAAGGCGATGCGGCCTGATTCGATGGCGCTTCGATACCCCAGATGATCGGGATGGCCCAAATGATCAGGAAGCACCAAGTGATCAGGATCCGTATTGCTACGATCTTACCGTCCGATCCGGAGTCGGTCCTTCATGACCGCCACACGTTCCTCCCATTCCGTCGGGGCCCAGCCCCCCCAGGCCCGGCACACCCGCCGCTGCGCTGCCATCAGTGGCGGCCCGGATTCCCTGCGCCGCGCCCGCGCTCTGCATCGTCTCCGCAGCGGCGAGAGCGTGCCGGAGCCGCCCCGGGGGCGCAACTGGAGCGTGATCCTGTTCATGGCTGCCATCCACGTCCTGGCTGTGGTGGCCCTGCTGCCGCGCTTCTGGAGCCTTCCCGCCGTGGCGACGCTGCTCGTTCTCTACTGGGTGACGGCCTGCCTGGGGGTCACGATCGGCTACCACCGCCTGCTCAGTCACCGTGCCTTCCGTGTGCCGCAGTGGCTGGAGCGCTTCTTCGCCACCTGTGGCGCCCTCAGCTGCCAGCACGGTCCGATCGACTGGGTGGGGCTGCATCGCCATCACCACAAGTTCTCTGATACGGATGCGGATCACCACGACAGCAGCAAGGGCTTCTGGTGGAGCCACATGGGCTGGATGTTCGAGCAGGTGCCGGCCCTGGCGGCCGTGCCACGCCTCACCGGTGATCTGGCCGCCGATCCCTATTACCGCTGGCTGAACCGTTGGTTCCTGGTGCTGCAGCTGCCCCTGGCGGGCTTGCTCTTCTGGATCGGCACCGCCACCGGTGCCGGCGGCTGGGCCCTGGTGCTCTGGGGCATCCCGCTGCGCCTGGTGCTCGTGTATCACGTCACCTGGCTGGTCAATTCCGCCACCCATTGCTGGGGCGACGCGGTGCATGCCAGCGGCGACCGCTCCCGCAACAACCTCTGGGTGGCCCTGTTCACCTTCGGCGAGGGCTGGCACAACAACCACCACGCCTATCCCCACTCGGCCCGCCACGGCTTCGGACCCGGCCAGATCGATCTCACCTGGCAGCACATCCGCCTGCTGCGGGCCCTCGGTCTGGCCAGCCAGGTGCGCCTGCCCCGGGCTGCGGCCGGTGTCGTAGGTTGACCCATCGGTTTTCAGAACGGGCGAACGGTTCCGACAGTCATGGCCAAGCGTGTACAGGTGGTGCTCAACGAGGACGTACTGAGCCTCGGCAGGAACTGCGATCTGGTGGAGGTGGCTCCCGGTTACGCCCGTAACTTCCTGGTTCCCACCGGCAAGGCCGTGCCTGTCACCGCCGCCGTGCTGCGCCAGGTGGAGCATCGCCGCGCCAAGGAGGCCGAGCGCCAGGCCGCCCTCAAGGCCGAAGCCGAGGCCTTCCGCACCGCCCTGGCCACGATCGGCCGCTTCACCGTCAAGAAGCAGACCGGTGGCGACGACGTGCTGTTCGGCACCGTCACCAACGGCGATGTGGCCGAGGCCGTGGAAGCCGCCACCAAGAAGGAAGTCGATCGTCGCGCCATCCTCGTTCCCGAGATCCATCGCACCGGCAGCTACAAGGTGCAGATCAAGCTCCACCCCGAGGTGGTGGCCGAGATCAATCTCGAGGTCCTCAGCTACTGAGGCACCCCGGTTCACCAGCGGTGTGCCGCGCTGCAGGGGGTGGGATCCAGCAGGAATCCCGCCCCCTGCTTTTGTTTGGGGGCCTCGAAGGCGAGGGGCATCCAGGCGCCCATCGTGCCTGGCGGAGTCCGAGGGGGCGTGGCCGTTGTTCCCTGTCTCCCCTTCTGAGATGCAGCAGGGCGGCCCTGGCGGTATCGGCCATGGCCGCCTCGGTCGTGCCGGCAGCGGCCACCTTCGATCTGCCACGGTGACGATGCCGAACCCCAGGCCTCAGCTTCGCCCCCGCCGGCAGGGGAGCCAGAGTGGGGCGTCAGGTCCCGATTGTTCCCAGGAGGTTCCGTCATGGTGAGCGCGCCCAACGGCAGCGCAGCCCCCGCTTCCGATTCCGGCCGTGGGGGCCAGGCCGGTGGCCGCTCCTCCCGCTCCGGCGGTGAGTTCGAGGCGCTCAGCGATGCGGTGCCACCCCAGAACCTGGAGGCGGAGGAGGCGGTGCTGGGAGGCATCCTGCTCGACCCCGATGCCATCGGCCGTGTGGCCGACACGCTGCAGCCGGAGGCCTTCTACCTGGGGGCGCACCGCGAGATCTATCGCACCGCCCTGATGCTGCACAGCCAGGGCAAGCCCACCGATCTCACGGCGATGTGCGCCTGGCTCGCCGATACGGGCCATCTCGAGAAGGTGGGTGGCGCGGCGCGGTTGGTGGAACTGGTGGAGCGCACCCTCTCCACCGCTTCGATCGACCAGGTGGCGCGCCTGGTGATGGACAAGTACCTGCGCCGCCAGCTGATTCGCTCCGGCAACGAGGTGATCCGGCTTGGCTTCGATCAGAGCAAGCCGATGGAGCAGGTGCTCGATGAGGCCGAGCAGACGATCTTTGCGATCAGCCAGGAGAAGCCCTCGGTCGGCCTCACCCCCACCGCCGAGATTCTCACCAGCACCTTCGAGGAGATCGAAAGTCGTTCTCTGGGCACGGCGGTGGCCGGCATCCCGGTCAATTTCTATGATCTCGATGCGATGACCCAGGGGTTGCAACGCAGCGATCTGATCATCATCGCCGGTCGGCCGGCCATGGGAAAAACGGCGATCACGCTCAACATGGCGCGCAATGTGGCGCAGCTGCACCACCTGCCGGTGTGTGTGTTTTCGCTGGAGATGAGCAAGGAGCAGCTCACCTATCGCCTGCTGGCGATGGAGGTGGGCATCGAGAGCAGCCGCCTGCGCACCGGCCGCCTGCAGCAGGAGGAGTGGCCGTTGCTGGGCCAGGGCATCAACAGCCTGGGCCAGCTGCCGATCTACATCGACGACAAACCCAATGCCGGTGTGCTGGAGATGCGCTCGCTCTGCCGGCGGCTGATGGCGGAAACCGGTCGTGAACTGGGCCTGATCGTGATCGATTATCTACAGCTGATGGAGGGCAGCGGCTCGGATAATCGCGTCCAGGAGCTGTCGCGCATCACCCGCGGCCTTAAGCAGATGGCGCGCGAGCTGAATGTGCCGGTGGTGGCCCTCTCCCAGCTCAGCCGCGGTGTGGAGGCGCGCACCAACAAGCGGCCGATGCTCAGCGACCTGCGCGAATCGGGCTCGATCGAGCAGGATGCCGACCTGGTGCTGATGATCTACCGCGATGAGTACTACAACCCCGAAACGCCCGACCGCGGCATCACCGAGGTGATCGTCACCAAGCACCGCAATGGCCCCGTCGGGACCTGCAAGCTGCTGTTTGAACCGCAGTACACCCGTTTCCGCAACCTGGCGGCCTGAACGGGGGGGCTGCCGGGGGCCATTCAGAGGTGGTCCCGCTGCTGCGTGGTACGTCAGCATCCGGGGCGGCCTGCGCTGAGGCGGGGCAGGCGCCGCGATTGTGCTTAGGCTGCGGCCTGCGTCTCGGCTGCAGCATTGGACGCGGTCTCCTCTTACATGTCCCATGGGGCTGCCCGCGGCAGCCTCGATCGCCTGCTGGAGCACGAGCGGATCCTGTTCTGCTGCCAGAGCCGACTGATGGCCACCTTGTGGGTGCGCTCCGAGCGGGGGCGCTACGGGGGCAACGGCCTGATGCCCGATCGGCTGGTGGGATCCTGCACCACGCTGGAGGAGGGGTTGCGGGTCTGCCGCGATCAGCAACCGACGCTGCTGATCACCACCCAGCTGGTGGAGGAGGGCTCCGGCCTGGAGCTGGTGGTGGCGGCCAAGCGGATGCTGCCGGAGCTGCGCACGCTGCTGTTTCTGCAGCACGATCCCGCTGATCACCACAGCCTGAGCTTCTTGGCCCTGCTGTTGCGGCAGCGGGGAGATCACCAGCTGGCGCTGCAGTGCTTTCGCCGGGCTCATGTCCTCGCCCCGCTGGCCTTACGCCCCCGGCGTGGGCTGGAACACCCCCATCGTCCAGCGCTGCGGCGGGCTCAGGAGCTTGCTCAGCAGGGAGCGGTGGAAGCAACGGTGGAAATCTGCCGGAGCATCCTGCGGCAACACCCCAGCCATAGTGAAGCTTTGTTGCAGCTGGCTGCAATACTCCGGCGTCTTGGCTGTCATGCCCTAGCCTGCGCTTGTCTGGACCGATTGCTGCAGGCCCATCCCGACCACGCCCACGGCTATAGCTCTCTGGCTGAGCTCCTGAACAGTATGGGGGGCGAGGTTGGCTCAGCAGTAGCTCTGAAGCGGGCTCAGCTTCTGGATTCAGCTATTGATGAGCCCTGTTGACCACTCTTGATGCCCATTTGCCAATGCAGGTATTTGTTGCTGTTGTCTGATCGCTCTCTGGTTTTTGACTGGTATTCAATACTTTTTAATGCACTTACATGCTCGCTTGCATGTGAGTAATTTTTTCTTGATTGACTGCTATGCAGGTGACTCAAATCTATCTGTCGGATAATGGCGAGCCGCCGCCAAGGGTTTTACAGGGCTATATCGCGAGTGTACGCAGAAGCTTTTCGCATTTACCGCACGTTGTTTATGATAATGAAATGGTTCGTGGCTTGATTGGCGGCAATTTTGGGGAATCTGTTCTGGGTGCATATGACAAACTAAGGCCATACGCCTACAAGTCGGATCTGGGTCGTTATTGCATCGTCTATGTGGTCGGTGGCTGGTATTTTGACGTCGGCCTTTATTGTCCGTTTCCAGGTCCTGGGTTGGAGCGGAGAATTAGTCTCGTTGCTTTCAGGGAGGACCCGTTGGTGACGCCGTTCGCTTCGTGGGCGGTCGCTGGGGGCCTTTTCTACGCTCACGCCAGTCATCCGGCGCTCAAGAAGGCGATAGATAGGATTGTTTCGAATTGCAAGAGCAACTATTACGGAAGCAATCCGCTGTGCCCCACTGGGCCAAGTGTGTGGGGAAGGGCTGTCTGTGAGCTCACTCCGCGCCATGGGTTGAAAAATAGAGTAATGGTTTTGCCAAACGGAAAAATTGTAGCGCTCTATAAGCCCACTCACCCACATGGTTATAGGCATACGTTTTCTCGGATGGGTGCCATCGGATGCAATGATTACAATGAGTTGTGGAATCGACGACGCGTCTATCAGGGTGAATAGGCTGATTGCCTCCTTGTTTTTTGTATGGGCAATTCCTCTAGGTGTGTTTTTGACTCGGGTCTTGCGGGATGGCTCTATGAGCAGCGGGTTGCTCTTGTGCTTTCCACCTACCGGGCCAATCGTTTGTTGTTCATCGGTACGGATGAGCAGGTTGGTCTGAAGGTGCAGGAGCGGCTCTACGACCGGCCGATGGGTTTGTTCGCATCCGCCAGCAGCCTGTGGATGGCGGGGCGTTGTCATCTATGGCGTTTTGACAACGTGCTCGACGGTGGCCAGCGCCACGAGGGTGGTGATCGTCTGTATGTGCCGGCCGCCAGTTTTCTCACAGGAGAGGTGAATGCCCATGAGCTGGTGCTCGATGGCACCGGTGAGCCGCTGTTTGTGAATACGTTGTTCAGCTGTCTGGCGCGGCTGGGGGTGGGCTGCAGCTTTCAACCGTTCTGGCAGCCCCCGTTCATTGATGCCATTGCCGCTGAGGATCGCTGCCACCTCAATGGCGTGGCCCTGCAGGATGGAGCACCCACGTGGGCCACGGCCTGCAGCAGTGGCAATTCACCCACTAGCTGGCGGCTGGAACGCCAGGGTGGCGGCGTGCTGCTCCATCTCCCCAGCGGTGAGATCGCAGCGCGCGGCCTCACCATGCCTCATTCACCTCGCTGGAACGCAGGCAGGCTGTGGTTGTTGAACTCCGGCACCGGTGAGCTGGGCTGGATCGATCAAGGCGTGTTCCAGCCGCTGTGCTGGTTACCGGGTTTTGTGCGGGGCCTGGCTTTTGCGGGCGGCTGCGCACTGGTGGGGCTCTCAAAACTGCGTTCGCCCCAATTCACCGGTCTGCCGCTGGAGGAGCGCTTGCAGGCGGGGGGGGTGTCGGAGGGGATGTGTGGTCTGCGCGTGATCGATCTGAACAGCGGCGCGGTGTTACACAGCCTTGATCTGCCGGCTCCGATTGATGAATTGTTTGACCTGGTGGTGCTGGAGGGCGTGCGCCAGCCCCGCGCTCTGGGTTTGAAAGATGAGGAGATCGACTGTCTGGTGAAGCTGCCGCAGCAGGAGCACTTGGTGCGGATCAAACCCGGCAAGCCGAGCGGTTCCCCCTATCAGGGAGTGGCGCCGCTGCGGCTGGGGCTACCTCAGACGACAGAAAGCAGGTTGGTTTACCAGCGGGTGTTCCAGCTCACGCCTGACACCCTGGCCCCTTACGCCGCGCTCACCTATCCATCGCTGGCGCCAGGTTCGCCGGCGTTGAAGGCGCTGCGCGGCGAGTTGTTGGGAGTATCGGCGATGGCTGATGGCGTGATGGTGGGTCTGGTGATTGCCGAACGGACTGGCGCGACTGCTGCAGCGGTGCTCTCCTTGATGGTGGATCCCGCCTGGCGTGGCCGCCGGATCGGTACCCGCATGCTCCACAACTTGATGGCCTTTCTGGCCGGGGAAGGGATCGCGGCCCTCTCAATTCGCTATCAGGCGCCCTGTGATCAACCGGCACCTTTGGAACGCATCCTGTCGCGATTGGGTTGGGCTCCGCCGCAGCGGCAGTTTCTGCTGCTGGAAGGGCAGGCCCATCAGCTGGCCGCCCTTCCGTGGCCGGAGCGATGCCCGCTGCCGCCGGACTATCGCTTGGTGGACTGGCAGGAGCGCTATGCCGCCGCTGCCGAGCGACTAGGAGCTCCGCCTGAGCTGCAGGCCGCTATGCGTAGCCCGTTGCATGAACCAGCGGTATCACTGGCGCTTCTGGCCCGGGAGGAGCTGGTGGGTTGGTTGATTGTCGATCGTACCGGCCCTGCTTCTGTGCGCTACAGCTCTCTGTTTGTGGCTCCAGGCCATCGCAGCCGGGGGCAAGCCCTGTGCCTGTTGGTGGGGGGCTTTCGTCGTCAGGCTTTGGCTGGGATTTCGCTGTGTCGGGCAGCGGTGGCTCCAGACAGCGCTGCGATGCTGCGGCTGGTGCAACGCCACCTGCGCCACCAGCTGACCCGGATCACGATCGCCTGTGCCAGCCAGATTCAGCTCTCCAGAGCCAGCGGAACGGAAGGATGAGTATCCGGGTTGTGGCGGCCACGCGGCTGAGCTCCGGCGCTTTCTGGGAGCGGTCGTTGTTGGGGCGATCGCTCCGTCATCCGGCCCATGGTGATCTGCAACGCACAATTATCTACGGCAACAGCCTGGGGCTGCCGGCGCTCTACAACCAGGCCCTTGCAAGCAGCGATGAGGAGATCCTGCTCTTCTGCCACGACGATCTGAGCCTGCCGCCAGTACCGCTGGCGCCAACGTTGACCCGAGGCCTGGCCCGTTTCGACATCCTTGGCCTTGCTGGCAACAGTCGCGATCAGCACCACATTGCCTGGTATCTACGTCCCGATCAGCTCGGCTGGGACTTTCCTTATCTTCGCGGAGAGATAAGCCATGGCGATCCGCAAGCTCTGGTAAAAGATGTGTATGGGATCTGCGATAGCCCGGTGAGCCTGATCGATGGCGTGTGGATCGCCACGCGGCGTGCACGGTTGCTGGAGGCGAATGTGCGGTTTGATGAACGCTTTCAGTTTCATTTCTACGATCTCGATCTCTGCCGAACGGCCCGCGAGCGGGGGCTGAGTATTGGTGTGGTGCGTCTGCCCTGCGTGCATGGCAGCGGTGGTGCTTACGGGTCAGCTGCGTGGCGTGAGGAAGCCTTGCCGTTCTGCCGGAAGTGGAACCATCCCAAGCCTGAGCAGGTTCTGGACCGCGAGAGAACCCCGATCTCTGCCTCTCAGGGCGCGGTAGCGATCGATGCAGGCCCCGCCGCGTTTCAGCAGGGTCGCCTCGCCTATCGCGCTGGTCGCTACGGCGAGGCCATCGGGGCGTTTGAGCGAGCTGTGCGCGAATGCCCGCAACATGCCTGGAGCTGGTTGCAGCTGGCCAACAGCCAACGCCGCCACGGTGATTCCGCCGCGGCGATTGCCACTCTGCAGCAGCTCACGCGCAGCCTGCCCGGCTGCCTGGATGGCTGGCGTAATCTTGCCTTGCTGCTGGAGCAACGGGGCGAGTGGCTTCAGGCACGTCTCTGCTGTGAGCAGATGCTGTTGGCTGCGCCGCGGGATCCGGAGGCGATTGAAATCTTGGTGCTGCTGTTGTTTCGTCAGAACGCCTGGTCTGATGCGGAATCGCTGCTGCGCGCTGCCACCCATGCCTTCGGCAACCAGGTGCAGACCAGTCGCCTTTGGCTGCATCTGAGCCGTGTCCTGCTCAGCCAGGGTGATGCCCGCCGGGCTTATCTGGCTTTGCACAACGGCGCCCTGCTCGCACCACAGGATCCGGAACTCCTGCTTCCGAAAGCAGCGTTGTTGCTCGGGGCCGGGCAACCGGAAGCTGCCTTGCAGGTGGTGGAGCAGGTGTTCATGGCTCACCCCGAGCAGCTGGATGCGCTGCAGCGCAAAGCCGAGATCCTGCAATTTATGGGTGAGTGGGATCAATCGCTCGCGCTGTGCCGTCAGGGTCTTGCCCTGGCGCCTGATCGCATTGATCTGCTGCTCCTGCAGGCCTATGCATCCCAGGCCCTCTGCGCCTGGGATGAACGCGATCAACAACTGGCAGTGATCGAGCGTGTGCTCGAGGCGCGTTCTGCTCCGGAGCGCGATCAGGTGGAGGAGGGAGTGATCCCGCTACCGCCCTTCGGGTTGCTGATGCTGCCGCTGCCCGACCAACTGATCATTCAGGAAATCGATCGCTGGGTTCTGCCCCATTGCCCCAGCGTGGCGCAGCCATGCACGCTGCCGCTGGTGCATGGCGCGCGCAGGCCCCTGCGCATTGGCTATCTCTCGGCTGATTTCCGCAGTCATGCCATGGGCCTGCTGCTGGAGGGGTTGTTCGAGGCCCATGATCCTGATCAGGCTGAAAGCTTTGCCTATGCCACCAGCCCGATCCACGACAGCCTCACGGATCACTTTGCGGCTACAGCCGATCACTTTCAGCAGCTGTATGGTCAGCCCGATGCGGCGTGCATTGAGCAGATCCGCGCCGATCAGCTCGATGTGCTGATCGATCTCACCGGCCTCACCACCTTCTCCCGCCCGGCCCTGATCTGCAGCCGTGTGGCACCGCTGCAGCTTGGCTATCTGGGCTTTCCCGGCAGCCAGGGTCATCACTACGTGGATGGCATCCTGGCGGATGAGGTGCTGATCCCTCCCCACCTGGAACAGCGCTACTGCGAAGCGGTGTGGCGGCTGCCGGTGGCCTTCTCCAGCTCCTACCGCCAGGGCACTCCTGGCGTGAGCCGCGCCAGCCTGGGCTTGCCGGAGCAGGGCCTGGTGTTGGCCTGCTTCAACCGGGCAGACAAGATTACCGCACCGCTGTTTGCGGCCTGGCTCGAGATCCTGCGGGAGCTGCCGGAGAGTGTGCTCTGGCTGTCGCTGAAACCGGCCGCGCTGCAACGATTACGCCAGCGGGCCGCCACCCGTGGCATCGCTGAGGAGCGTCTGATTGCAGCGCCCTACCTCAAATCGGTGGACCGCTTCATTGCAGCGATGGCCTGCGCCGATCTGTTTCTCGATACAGCGGAGTTCAATGCCGGTGCGATCGGTGTGCTCGCCCTCAATGCTGGTTTGCCGTTGCTCACGCTGGCGGGTGAGCGGTTCACGGCGCGCATGGGTGCCAGTTTGTGCCGGGCCACAGGTCTGGACACACTGGTGATGCCTGATCTCCAGGCATATCAACAGCGGGCGATCGAGTTGGGACGTGATGTTGCGGCCTTGGAGGCGCTCAAGAAGCAGTTGCGGCTGGCGCCGCAGGAGCTGCCGCTGTTTCAACAGCGGCGCTGGGTGTGCGATCTGGTTCAGGTGCTGCAGACACGCCTCGCGGCATTGCGAGCGCCGTGATGCCGAGCGATCCCGATTACTACGGGCGTGTGAACCCGGATCTGCTGCGGTTGATCCCGGCGGATGCGCGTGCAGTGCTTGAGGTGGGTTGTGGTGCGGGAGCCCTGGGTGCCGCCTGGAAATGTGAGCACCCGCAGACGCGCTATTACGGCATCGAGGCGATGGAGCAACCGGCGGAGCAGGCGCGGCAGGTGCTCGACCGTGTGATCTGCGCCGATGTGGAGGGCGTTGTGGATGAGTTTGAGGATTTGCCACCACTGGACTGCTTGATCTACGGAGATGTGCTGGAGCACCTGCGCGATCCGTGGAGCTGCTTGCAGCGGCACTGCGCATGGCTCAGACAGGGCGGAACCGTGTTGGCCTGTATCCCGAACGTGCAGCACTGGAGCACCTTGTTGCTGTTGCTGCAGGGCGAGTGGCCGCTGCAGGAGGAAGGGCTGTTTGATCGTATCCGTTCAGGGGCTGGATATAGCGTTTGACCAGGCAGGGGACACTACTCGTAGCGTCCACACGGCTCCTGGAAGGCGGTAATCGCCCCCATCGGGGCCCCCAAAGCACCTGCGTGGTTGAAGTGAAATCATCTTGAA
>JBJTQH010000152.1:0-19922 GCA_046075505.1 Cyanobium sp.
CTGCTTGTCATCGCCGCTCACTGTGGAGGGCCAGATCTGCTCTGTGAGCCCCACCGTCTCGATGATGCGCCTGGCCTGCTCCACACAGGCGCTCTGGGTGAGGGAGGTGCCATAGCCATTCACCAGCAACGCCGGCCCCGCACTGGCGGGAGCCGCGGCCAGCAGGCTCAGCAGCGCCAGCAGCGGCGCCGGGATCCTGGGGCGACAAGGGACAGCAAAGGCGCGAGCTGGCCGGTTGCTGGATGCAAGGATCACAGCGGCTTTGGCAATGGCTTTGGCAGTGGCTTGATTCATGGTTGAGCCGTAGTAAGTCACGAACGGATTGGGTTGATTGGTCATCGATGCTGCCAGAAAGGATCAGCGATGGCTACACGCTGGCATTCCCTCGCAAAATCCCCTGAGAGCAGCTTCGTGATCGACCTTGCATCTCTGAGGATCGTGCTCCTTTGCCATCGGCTTAGAACAGGCGTTGTCGCTAATCTTGTCATTGAAACGCCAGGCCGAAATCGCGCGAAAGGGCACCGCTTCAGTAGGTGTTGCCCACGTGATTGCAAGTGAAGCTGTTGCTGCATGCCACGATCGGGAAGGGCGGACTGCTGAACAGATCACGACAGACATAGAGAGGCATGCCACCTGGTGTGCGTCCCAGGTAACGCGGATTGACATCCACCACGCCGAGTACCATACATGCCATCAAAGCCGCCACGCTGTTGGCCTGGGCCGGGCCGGCCGCCAACAGCAGCGACGAGAGCAACAGGAGCGAAGAGGAGCGGATCACAGCCTTGAGGCATGGCCCTCTCCTCTCGTTGGCAGGGGCCGGCAGTGATTCCAACCGGATGGCCTGACCCTGCGCAAGCGACGGCTCGCCGCGACCGCGCCCTGCCAATGACCGCTGCTCAGAAGCGGAACTCCTGCTGCCAGCTGGCACCGGGCACCGGGCACCGGGCAGCGAAGCCGGAATCAGCGCGGCGCACCGGAACGAGAGGACAACACACCCCCCGGCCTGCTCTGGACTTCCGCCCTCACCTTCCGCCAGTTTCAGCAGGGATCCGCCGCTGCGATCCCCTGCTCTGCGCTGCAGCCCAACCCGGCCTGCTCTGCGCCCACGCCCACGCCCGCGCTTTCGCCCGCGACCGCGCCCGCGCCCGCGCCTCCGCCGCCTGACGTCGAATCCCCAGACCCCCATGGCCTTGCTTCTGTCTCGCCTCGTTCTGTCTGTGACTGTGCTGTCGCTGTGCCATCCCGCCCTGGCGGGGCCGGGTGGCGGCCGATTCGGGCGCGGTGCCCCGCCCGATGCCGGCGCCGCCTGGCCGGACCAGGATCCCGCCTGCCGCCTCTGGCCATGCCGCCGGCAACAACAGCAGGGGGCTCGCGACGCATCCGCCGCTCCGCAGGCCTGGTCCAGCCCATCGCCTTACGCCGGGTCGCCATCGGTTGTGCCGCCGCGATCTCCAGCGCCACAAACTCTGCCGGCGCAGGCCTTGCCGGTGGAACCTGCGGCCTCCCGCCGCCGCGCTGCTGGCGATAGCCATGGCGCTCGCGCTGGGGTGAGGCCCGATCGCGCCACGGACTCCGAGCCGAGCGCCTCGCCGAGCTCCACCGCCAACGCCGTGCCGCCAGCGCGTTCGCCGCAACCCCAGGCCCGCGACCGTGATCCTGAACGTGAGCCGGACAACGACCGTGACACGGGGCGCTCCACAGCAAGTCGCTCTCCCGCAGTCCGCTCCACAGGGGCCCATTCCTCTGGAAGCCATTCCTCTGGAAGCCGGTCCTCTGAAGGCCGATCCTCTGGAAGCCATTCCTCTGAAGACCAGTCCGCGGGGGGCGTTTCGGGAGGGGGCGCAGCGGAAAGGACAACCGTGCTGTGGGCGATCCCGGGGCTGAGCGGCCCTGGGGTGGTGGCGCTGATCCCGACACGTGCTGTGGGTCTGCAGGCGTCTGGGGCCTGGAACCTGGTCGGCTTCACCAACCCGGCAGCGGTGCTGCTGGCAGCGCCACAGGTTGCCGGGCTGCCGGGCACCCGCCTGTACGAACAGCCCATGCTTCTGCTGACCGGTGGCATGGGGGGTGTGGAGGGGGTGGAACTAGCCTCCGCGAGGAACCAGCGGCCTTTGCACAGCAGCGCACTAGCACCGACCCTAGCGCAGATCCTGCGCCGCCTGCTTGGCCTCACCCCGCCGGTGGCCGCCGGTGGCAGCCGCAGCGACTCGGGCGACGGAGTGTGTCTGCTCAGTCCGCTGATCCTTGCGGCCCCAACCGGTGAGGAGACCGTCCAGGAGCCGGTGGTGCGGGTGCCGGTGGCCTCGCCGACACTGCTGGCCTGGGGTGGTCTGGAGGAACTGCGCCTGGAACGCAACGACACCCTCCTGTGGCGGGAACGGGCCCGTTCCACAACGGCGCTGCGCGGGCCGATCACCTGGCCGCTGGCGCCGATGCAAGCCGGAGAACGCCTCACCCTACGCCTGCGACCCCTGGGCGCCGGTGGTGCCGACTTCGCCGTGGTGCATCTGCAGGCAGCCGGTGCCGCCGAACTGCAACGCAACGCAGCCCGGATCGCCGCCCTGGGCCAGGATGCCGACCGCTGGATCGCTGCGATCGCCGCCGCCAGCGAGAGCGATCCCGCCCTGGCGATGGCCCTGGCGAGCCATCCCTCCGCCCCCGCCGCCGTGCACCAGGCCCTGGCCGAGCGTCTTTCGCAGGAAGCACCGGCAGGCTGCCGCTGAAGCCTGCCGCTGAAGCGCGCCGCCGGCTGGCGGATGCCTTGGCCGCCGGGCGATCGGGGCCGGTGGCGTGCGGCGGCCCTCGCCGGCGGCGCTTCGGATCAGACTGGCGGGCCCGTTCCTCTGGCCGCTGGCCGCCCCCGCCATGGCTGCCCTGCCCGATCCCGGTTCCTGCCCTTGGCCGCCGGCTGTCTCTGGCGCAGTCGATCGCTCGGCTGATCTCGAAGCCGGCAGCAACACCAACGCCGGTGTCGAGGCCAAAGCCAAAGCCGAAGGCGAAGCCAAAGCCGCCATCGACGCAGATCTCGATCTCGAGGCAGCCGCCATCTGCCACCGCCTGGCCGGGCGGCTCTTTCCCTGGGACATCAGCCGCGCCCTGGAGCTGGCCCTGCTCAAGACCTTCTGCGTGCCCTCGATCGCCGGCCTGCTCGATCGCAGCGGCGAATTCAACCAGCGCCCCCGCAAGCGCTACGACGACACCGCTCTGATGGTGGCTGAGCTGCTGCGCCATGGTCCGGACAGCGCCGCCGGTGCCGCCGTGATCGCCCGCATGAATCGCATCCACGGCCACTACGCGATCAGCAACCACGACTTCCTCTATGTGCTCAGCACCTTTGTGGCCGAGCCGATCCACTGGCTGGAGCGCTACGGCTGGCGGTCCCTGAGCCCGTGCGAACAACAGGCGCTGCATCGTTTCTGGCGGCGGGTGGGGCAGCGGATGGGCATCCAGCAGATCCCGGACAGCCTGGAAGCACTGCTGGCGTTCTCCAGCACCTACGAAGCGGATCACTTCGCTGCGGCCGACTGCAACCATCGCGTCGCCGAGGCGACCGTGGCGATGCTGCTGCGCGACTGGCCGCCGCCGCTGCGACCGCTGCTCGGCCGGCTGCTGCGCGCCCTGCCCGACACCGCCGTGCGCTCCAGCCTGGGCTGGCCGCAGCCGGCACCGGTCCTGCCCTGGCTGATCCGCACCCTGCTGCGCTGGCGCAGCCGCCTGGCCAATCGCTGGCAGCGTCTACAGCCTCCCCGCGACAGCCGCTTCTATTCGCAGCAACCCACCCCCAGCTACGGCGCCGACTTCCAGCTCGAGCAGCTCGGTCCCCCCGCCCTCTTGTCTCAACTGAACAGCCCCGAACGGAACAGCCCGCCTCTGAACAGCCCCCGGCTGAACAGCCAGAGGCTGAGCAGCCCGCGCTGGAGCGGGGACCCCCCCCAGCGGCGCATCGGGCTCACCGGCGGCATCGCCAGCGGCAAGAGCAGCGTTGGCGCCTTGCTGCAGGCCCACGGCTGGCCGGTGCTCGATGCCGATCTCTACGCCCGCCAGGCCCTGGCCCCCGGCAGCCCCGGCGCCCGGGCGTTGCTGGCACGCCACGGCGCTGCGGTGCGCCAGAGCCCCAGCGGAAGCGGCAGTGAGTCGGAGCCGGTGGCGATCGATCGGGCCGCCCTGGGGCGGATCGTGTTCGCCGATGCCGCCGAACGGCGCTGGCTGGAGCAGCTGGTGCATCCACTCGTGCGCGCCCACTTTACCGCCGAACTGGAGCGCCTCCAGAACGCAGCCACCGTGGTGCTGATGATCCCGCTGCTGTTCGAAACCGGCCTTGAAACCCTCTGCAGCGAGGTGTGGCTGGTGGACTGCGAACCGCAGCAGCAGCTGCAGCGGCTGATGGCCCGCAATGGCCTGCCGGAAGCCGAGGCGCAGGCGCGGTTGGAGGCTCAGTGGCCCCTGGCGCGCAAACGACCGCTGGCCGACCGGCTGATCGACAACCGCGGCACCCCCGAGGCACTGGTGGCGCAGGTGCAGGCCCTGCTGCAGAACTCCACACCCTCAGCCTGAGCCCTGAACCCCCTGAACCCTGAACCCTTGACCCGCACACTTGCATCCTGATCGCTGCACCCTCGGCGATACGGCCATGCGGTGTTCGGACAACGGGGCGAGAGGGCAACGGACGCGGCGAACCAGCGGCAGTCCTGACGGCGTCAGTCCTGGCGCAGCCGGAAGAACCCGGCCAACGACAGCCGCACACAGTCGCCGGCTTCCTCATTGACGCGGGTCACCATGTGATACGAGCGATTGCCGAGGAAGGCGATGCGATTCGCCTTGGGGAACACACAACGGCCCAAACCACCGGCCTCGAGCAGATCGGCCTCCAGATCATTTTCATGCAGCCAAGCGAGGCGATAGCGACGCAGACCATCCTGCTGTTTCTCCTTCTCAAGCACAGCGCGATTGACGCTCTGATCCATCACGATCAGCAGGCCGCCCCAGTGGGAACGCCAGCGATCATTGAGGAAATAAACATAGGCACCACCATAGACATTGGCCCCATCGGTATGCATGGCCAGCCCCGTACCAGGCGGATAGATCCAGGCGGTGGCTGAAAACTCATCCCAGTCCTGCCCCTGACGGCCCAGCCAGGGGAGGCGCTGCGCCTGATAGGTCTGCACCGCCTGCATGAAGCCATCGATCGGGGTGCCGGTGGGGATCACCCAGTCGGGCTTGGGTGCGCTCGGCTCAACGGCGGGCAGGATCCAGCTGGTTTCACTGCGCAGCGGGAAGCGATCCTGCAGATGCCAGGCGCGGGAGATCGTGCCGCTGCTGTTGATGTGCCGGTAATCGCTGCAGACGAGAAACTCACGCAGGGCGGCGTACTGCTGCTGCGGCAGGAAATCATCCACCACCACCAGATCCTCATCCTGCACCAGCACTCGGGCACCGCTGTGGATCGTCGCCTCCAGCGGCGCCGGGAAGGTGCCCTGCTCCGCCGAAGCCGCGATGCGTTGTTCGGCAAAGCGGATGCCGCTCCAGCTTTCGTAAGCCGCCAGCGTGCGCGCCGTGCCCAGGCAATAGCGCCCGAACGGTGGCATCACCCCATCCTCCGGGCGGGGCGGCACCCGCAGCAGCGCCCGCACCCGCGCCCTGGACTGGCGATCGCGCTCACTCCAGCTGGCGTGATCATCAAAGTGAGTGGCGCGGCTGGAACGATCCCAGCAGTGATAGGCGATCGCGCAGTTGGGATGGAACAGATTGAAGCCATGCGTCCAGAGACGCACCGACAGGCTCACTTCTTCTCCAAAGAAATAAAGCTCAGGATCATAAGGAACTTCCTGCACAAACTCGGCAGGACCGAACAAGAAGTTGGCGCTGATGAAGGCTGCCGGTAAGGGCTGCTTCGGGGCGGTGTCGCCATCCTGGAAGCAGGGGCGACCATGGAACAACAGGATGCCCTCGGCATCGAACTGTTTCGCCGCCATCCCATAAAAGCGGCCCCGCTCGATCTCCCCCTCGAGGCTGTAGCCAGCCGGATAGGTGCTGAGCAGCGCCCGTGGATCGCGGCAGTGCAGCCAGGTGGCCAGCAGCAGCAGATCCCAGCCCGCCTCAAAGCGCATGTGGCTGTCGATCTGCAACGCAAACGATTCAGCGCCGAGCAGCGCCTGGCCGTGGTGACGGGCCCAGCACACCCCCAGGCTGTCGCTGGCCCGGCGGCGCTCGATCCGGATCTGCGAGGCATAGGGTTCCAGTTCGGCGGGCAGCAGCAGCGCCTCCTCCGGCTCCTCCTGGCTGAGCACCGCCACCCGGATCCGCTCGGGATGGCTGGCGGCGCGAAACAGACTGCAGAGGGTGGGAGCACATTCCGGATCGCGATAAGAAGCGATCAGCACACACAGCTCCGCCGTATGGATCGTGGTGCGGCCTGAGGCCCGGCTCGCCGGGCCGCCAGCGATCACGGTTCCATCCGCACCACGGGCCGCGGCAGGCGCAGGCAGCAGCGGCACATCGCCGGTGGCCGCAAGGCTGGGCAGGGGATGAAAGCCATGCTCCAGCAGCGTCAGCAACAGCTGGGCGCCACAGAGGGGATCGCGCGATAAGTTCTCCTCCACCCAGTGACGCCATGGCTGCGGCAGGGGCTCCGGCATGCTGGCTGGCGTCGGATGTGGCGGCGATCATGCCACTCCTCAGCCAGCCCTGAGCGAAACCGAGCGGTCTTCAGGGGCGGGCGCGGGCCACCAGCCAGCGCATCGCCGTCCAGCGCCCTTCGCTGAGCAGCAACCAGCGCACATCCTCCGGCAGATGGGCCAGCCAGGGATAGGCATTTGGATCGCGGCCATCTTCGCGGATCAGACGCAGATCATGGCTGCCGCAGAGGCGCTCCTGCAGCTGGCGACCGATCGTCGCATCGTCGCCGAAATCATGCAGCTCGATCAGCAGATCCACCTGCCGCAGCGAGGCACAGAGCGCCGGATCAAACAGCTGCAGTTCCTCGCCTTCAATGTCGCATTTCAGGAAAAGACGCACCGCATCCGGCAGCCCGAATTCCTGTCGCAGGGCCGCGATCGTACCCGCTTCAAAACGGGCGCGGATCTGGCAGTTGCTTAAACGATTGATCGCTGCCTGGGCGCGTGCCAGCTCCTGCGCCCTGGGATCGACATCAAAACCGATGCTGATGCTGCCCGGCGCCGCATGGGCGAAACCGGTGGCGTAATAGCCGTCGGCGCAGCCGATATCGAGAAACAGGCCATAGGGCTCAGACAGCGCCATCTCCAGCACCGGATGCAGACACTGTTCATAGGAGCCGAACACCTTGGCGATGTGATCACCGGCATTCCAATAGCCCTGCTCCGGCAGCAGCAGACCGCGGAACGGTCCGGCTTTGACGCGGTTGCCCACCTGGGGACGATAGTGATCGATCAGGCGGTATTTGATCTGCTGGAGCTGCTGCAACTCCTGCCACCACTGCTGTTGATCCATGGCCATCGATGGAGTGGGGACAGAAGAAACGTCTTGGCAGCGATCGCCTCGCCTCGGAGCGCGCCGGCCCTGAAAGGAAGCGGGTGGCGTGACCCGACAGCAGGTGGCGCGCCAGGACGGCCTCCTCAGCCTTTCAGTTTCTGGTTGAGGATCTGATTGGCGAGCTTCGGGTCGGCCTTGCCACCGGTGCGCTTCATCAGCTGCCCCACGAAGAAGCCCTGCAGCTTGGTCTTGCCGCCGCGGAACGCCTCCACCTCCTCCGGATGCTCAGCCAGCAACGCCTCAACGATCGCGGCGATCGCCGCCGGATCACTGATCATGCCCAGGCCGCGCTCCTCCACCAGCGCCCGAGCGGATCCACCCGTCTCCAGCAGTTCCGGCAGGATCTCCTTGGCAATCTTGCCGCTGATCGTGCCGCCCTCAATCAGCTGCACCATCTCGGCCAGCTGTGCGGGTCGCAGCGGCAGGGTGTCGTAACTGAGGCGATTGGCATTCACATGGGCGGCGATATCGCCGCTGAGCCAGTTGGCGGCGGCCTTGGCATCAGCACCGGCCGCCACTGCGGCTTCGAAATAATCCGCCATCGCGCGCTCCTCGGTGAGCACACGGGCGTCATAGGCCGACAGGCCCAGCTGTTCGGCATAACGATGGCGACGGGCCGCCGGCAGTTCCGGTAGCTGGGCAAGCCAGCCTTCGCGGCGGGCCTCACTCACCTCGATCGGTCCGAGATCGGGATCGGGGAAATAGCGGTAATCGCTGGCTCCCTCCTTGGAGCGCATGCTCTTGGTGATCTGCTTGCTCTCATCCCAGAGGCGCGTTTCCTGCACCACCGGCTCACCGGACTCATAGGCCTTGATCTGGCGCTGAATCTCATACTCACACGCCCTCTGAATCGCCGAGAAGGAGTTCATGTTCTTGATCTCCACCTTGGTGCCAAATGGCGCATCCGGACCGCGTCGCACCGAGATGTTGACATCGCAACGCAGCGACCCCTCCTGCATGTTGCCGTCGCTGACCCCCAGATAGCGCATGATCCGGCGGATCTCGGCGGCATATTCCGCCGCCTCGCGGCCAGTGCGCAGATCGGGCTTGCTGACGATCTCAGCCAGGGCAACACCGGCGCGGTTGTAATCCACCAGCGAATGGGTGGAGCCGGCGAGGCGATCGCTGCCGGCATGCACCAGTTTGCCGGCATCCTCCTCCATATGCAGGCGCTCGATGCCGATCACCTTGGTGTAAGTGTCCTTGCCCTTCTCAGCCACCTCCACTTCAATCCAGCCGTTCTCGGCAATCGGCTCATCGTATTGCGAAATCTGGTAGTTCTTGGGCAGATCAGGATAAAAGTATTGCTTGCGATCAAATTTGCTGTGGGCCGCGATCTGCAGGTTCAGGGCCAGGGCCGCCTTCACCGCATATTCGAGCACTTTTTCATTGAGCACCGGCAGGGTGCCCGGCAGACCGCAGACCACCGGATCGATGTGGGTGTTCGGCTCATCACCGAAGCTGGTGGAGGCGGCGGTGAAGATCTTGCTGTCGGTGCCCAGCTGCACATGGGTCTCCAGGCCGATCACCGCCTCCCAGGCGGCCGCCGAGGGGGCCGATCCAGCCGCGGCGGCCGCCGGCGATCCAGCCGGTGTGGATCGAGAAGGAGTCGCGGTCTTGCCTGCCATGCCCATGGTGTGCCCTGGGGTGGATCCTATGGGCCCGGCGCTGGCACCGGTCCTGTGAGGGCACCGAGGAGCCGATTCGCCAGGCTTGGCCCCACACCTCCACTCCTGCCCATGCCGCAGCCCCCCGTGCCGGCGCCCGTTCCTGATCCCGTCCCTGATCCGGCCGCGATCGCCGCCGTGACCCGACGCCTCGGCGCCTCGCCCCATCGGCTCAGCGCCGCCCAGGTGTCCCGCTTCTGGCAGGACGGTGTGCTGGGGCCTCTGGCCTGCGGCGCCCCCCAGCTGCAGGGGCTGCTCGATCAGCTGCTGAACGCCTCAGCCAGCGAGGCCATCACCGCAGCCATGCCCGGCCGTGATCGGGATGGCAAAAGGAATCTCCACGATCCGCAGCAGCACCTACTCAGCGTTCGGGAGCTGGCCCGGCATGCCTCGATCGTCCATCCGGTGGCCCAGCTGCTGGGCAGTGCCGAACTCAGCTTCTTCCAGGCCCGCTTCCGCGTGAAGGCACCGCAGCAGGCCGACCCCCAGCCCTGGCACCAGGACGTGGGCCGCAACCACGGTGGCCTGTTCCGGGATGGCAGCCCGATTCCCTCGCTCACCGTCTGGCTCAGCCTCGATGGGGCCGATGCCGCCTCCGGCGGGGTGGTGGCGCTGCCCGGCAGTCATCGCCAGCTGCTCGGCAACTGGCCCGCCGGCTTCCATGGACTCCGGGAGCTGCAGGCGAGTCTCGACACCCGCCAGGCCCGCGTCCTGGCGACGCCGGCCCATCACTTCCAGATCTTCCATTCCTGGACGGTGCACTGCAGCCTCAGCAACGACTCGCCGCGGCGGCGCTCCGCCCTGATCCTGCGTTACATGCCACGGCGCCATGCGGTGGATGTCAGCTTCCACCACGATCCCTGTGGCCTCAGCTGAACGCCTCGCCTCCACCCGCCTGGGGTGGGGGGAACAGATCGACGACCCGCCGGCCCTGGGGATCCGGCCGCGCCGGCTGCCAGCCGGCCCTGTCGCTGTTGCCGCGCAGCGGCTGCCCATCGAGGCCCACCCGGCTGGCCTCGGGGCCGCGGGTCGTGCCGACACGGGCCATCACCAGGTTCTGTTCGCCGACGCTGAAGTAGCTGTAGAAGCAACCGGCAGGGAGCAGGATCCCCTCCAGGGGCCTCAGCAGCAGCGGCTCGCCAGGGGGCAGGAACGAGAAGCGCACCGCGCCGGCCAGCACCAGAAACAGGTGCTCCTCATGGTGATGGGCATGGAGGGTCACCTCCCCTCCCTCGGCGATCACCATTCCATGGCCGCTGAGGCGCTCACCCTGCACCAGCGAGAGGCGGGAGTGGCCGGCCGCCAGCAGCGGCATGGAGCCGAGCGAGAAGGGAATGGCGGCAGGCGTGTCGGCGGCGGAGTCACTCATCGGGCGCTGCGCTCTGCGGCGGCGATCGGGGCGGGCACGCTCAGGCCGTAGAGATGCAGCGCATTCTCATGCAGCAGGCGAGCCCGCTCTCGGGCCGGCATGGCTCCCAGCTCCCGGGCCGCCAGGCGGCGCGACTCGGGCCAGCTGGAATCGCCATGGGGAAAATCATTTGACCAGAGGCAATTGTTCAGCCCCCAGCCGGAGCGCAACGCGGCGCAGCCCTGCTCATCGGCCAGAAAGGTGCAGAACACCTGGCGGTGAAACAGATCGCTGGGCAGCAGCTGCGGCGAGAAGGGCAGGCGCTCCTGAAAACGGCGTGCATAGTGATCCCATTGGTGCAGCAGCCAGGGGATCCAGCCGATCTGATTTTCGGCGAGCACGATGCGCAGCCCGGGATGGCGCTGCAGAATTCCATGAAAGATCAGGCTGTAAAGCAGATCCACAGCGCTGCTCAGTTTCTGCACCACGCAGCGGCGCATCAGGCCATCCCAGGCCGGCAGCTCCGGGATCGGCTCGCTGCGCTGCACACCGGTGAGGGAATGGAAGCTGAGCGGCGTGCCGCTGGCGGCTGCCGCCTGCCAGAGCGGCTCGTAATGGGGCGCGTGAAAGGGCAGGGCAGGGTGGGGGGACTGCCAGACCATGGCGCCATGGAGGCCGAGGCTGCGGCAGCGCTCCAGCTCCGCCACCGCCGCCGCACTGTCGTACACCGAGAGGCAGCCGATCGCGAACAGGCGCTCCGGCGCCACCCGACGGTAATCGCTGATCCAGTCGTTGTAGAGCCGGAAGGCGGCCTGCTGGGCGGCGGGCTGCTCAGCGGCGAACAGATGCAGCGCCAGGGTGGGATAGAGAATCTCGCCCCACACCCCATCGGCGGCCATGGCGGCCGGGCGGTCGTGCGGATCGGTGGCGCCGGGATGGCGATCGAAGCCCTTGCGGGGCATCGGCGGCAGGGCCTCCACCAGGGCCGGATCCAGGTGCTGCTGCCACAGATCGACAGGCTCCAGCACATGGGAATCGGCGGAAAACAGAACGTCGTGATCCGGCATCGCTGCGATGGTGCGGATGGGCGGGTCTGATCCGGCTAGCACCTCGCGGGTCCGCCCCAGGGAGAGCGGCACGAGCCGCCTGGCCTGGAACGCGCCTCACGCTCCCGCCCGGCCGGCCGCGGCCAGCGCCCGCAACCGCCGCAGGGGCGCTGCCGCCGCGGCCGGCTGATGCCGCACCCGGTACCAGGCCGAGGTGACGAGCCCCAGCAGCTGCCAGAAGGGCAGGCGATCCGACTCGGCCGGGCCGCCACCGGCCTCATAGCCGGTGAGGAAAGCGTGCAGGGCCGGCCCCGACAGGGGCCAGCGGGCCCATGTGCGCCCGAGGTCCGCAGCCAGGGGGCCTGGCCGCAGCTTTTCGTTGTCGATGCTCACCACCCCCCGCGCCGCTGACCAGATGAGATTCTCCCCGCAGAAATCGAAGTGGATCAGCCCCTGACGCGCCTGCCGGGGGGCCCCGGCCACCAGGGCGACCTCCAGACGGCGGACGGCATCGGGGAGCAGCGCAGCACGATCGGACAACTCCTGCAGCCGTTCACGGCACTCCTCCAGCAGGGGAAGGACCGTCGCCCGGGCCGGCACGCCGACAGGCCGGGGGCTGCGATGCAACCGGGCCAGCAGAAGGCCTGCGGCACGGGCCTGGTGCTGCGGCAGATCGCGGCGATCGAGCGTGGCACCCGCCACCCACTCCTCGAGCACCAGGGTGTCGCAGCAGGCCAGCACCCGCGCAAACCCCTCGTGCTCCCCGATCAGAGCGCGCAGGCGCACCATCGCCGCAGCGGCCTCCGCACTGGCAAAACGACGCACCTTGAGCCGCTGTCCACCGGGCCCGCTCAGCTGCAGCAGCGTTCGGCCACCCGCTCTGGCGCAGACCCTGAGGAGGCGACACGCCCCCGGTGCCAGGCCCGCCTTCACCAGCAGGGGCTCCAGGGCAGCGTCCGGTCCCATCTCAGGCCTCGCTGGGCTGCGGTCGGCAGGAGGAGGCCTCGTCCTCAGCCCTGCTGCGGAAATAGCCCTCGAAGAACCGCCTCAGGCTGCCGTTACAGGCGCTGGAATCCGCCCAGGCGAAGGGCTGTCCGGGGCCGGCCGTGAGATCCCGGGCCGGATCA
Source organism: Cyanobium sp. (assembly GCA_046075505.1). GTDB lineage: Bacteria > Cyanobacteriota > Cyanobacteriia > PCC-6307 > Cyanobiaceae > Cyanobium. The sequence continues at coordinate 12,698 of JBJTQH010000152.1, forward strand.
AAGCCGCTGGCGGCGAGCACCTCCAGCCGCGAGCGGTAGTGACGACGCTGCAGATGGCCGTGAAAGAGATGCAGGGCCACCCCGTCGAGACAACCGATCCGTCCGGGACCGGCGGTCCGGGCGACGGCCGCGGCCCAGCTCCGGTAGTGGGCCTGCTGGAGAGGGTTGAGGGGGTAGGAGGCGCAGTAGGCCTCCGCCTGCCCGCCGAGCGCCATCGCGAAGGCCAGATCATCGCAGCCGGCCACATTGTGCTGATACAGACCGACGCCCTGCAACCAGTCGCGGCGCATCGCCCAGGCATGCCCGAAGCTGGGCCGGGCCGCGAGGCGTTGCACTTCCTGCTGCTGCGCGGCTGTGCCGTTCAGCGTGGCGTTGGGGGTGGCCGTGGGCTGGGGGCCATGGAGACCGTGGGCCGCGAAGGACTGGCGGGCTAGATAGAAGGCGCTGGCCGACGAAAGCCGCGGCGGCGACAACGCCTCCCGCAGGGGCTCTTCCGCCCCATCCCCGGGCCCTGGCGGCAGGTGACGGACCTCCCGGAACGGCTGCACCACAGGAAAGCGCTGCAGCTGCTGCCACAAGCGCTGCGGCCAGGAGGGCTGCAGCAGCACGATGTCGGCATCGACCAGCAACACCGCCTCACAGGCATCGGGCAGCTGCTGGCTGGCGATCGTCAGCAGCCGCTCCTTCTGCCACATCAGATCGCCCCCCTGCACACGCACCAGGCGATCGGCCTCGTGATCACCGAGCTGGAACGCACCGTCGTGGGCCCACTCGACCGTGAGCAGCGGCAACGGCAGCCGGCTCCGGAAGAGGCGGTAATGGCTGAGCCGCGTCCGATAGCGGCCGGGGTTGAAGTAGGCGGTCACCGCCCAGAGCGCCCCGCCGCGCCCGGAACGCTGGCAGGCGACGGCAACGGAACTCACAGCCACGTCCGAGCCGCCGACGGCGCCATCACTCCAACGCCTGCATCCCAGGCGGTTGTGCGACCGGGCAGCGGAACGGGCCGAGAACTGGGCATGGCCGGAGCGAGGAAATCAAAGGGGAAGACACCGCTGCTGCGAGCCCGGCCATCATCAGCAGCCCGCCGCCGCACGGATCCGGACTGTCACCATCGCGATCACGAGCCAGCGGCCGCTCACCGAGCGCAGCGGCGTCGCCGCGCTTCACACCCACCGCCCTTGTCCTGAAACACTGGGGCCCTGCCAGCCACAGATGCTGCGATGCGCGATGCAGCCCGCCAGGTCCCAGCCGGCCGCGACCCGGTGCTGATCCTCGGGGGAGGCCTGATGGGTCTGGCGATCGCCCACCAGCTGGCCCGTGCCGGCGTGGCGGTGCAGGTGCTCAGCCGCCGCCGCAGTGAGGCCGCCGGCTTCGTGGCGGCCGGCATGCTGGCGCCCCATGCCGAGGGCCTCAGTGGCGACCTGCTGGCCCTGGGGCAGCGCAGCCTGGAGCGCATCCCCGGCTGGGTGGCGGCTGTGGAGGCCGACAGCGGGCTGGGCTGCGGGCTGCGGCGCTGCGGCATCGTCGTGCCGTTCGCTTCACCCCAGGAGCGGCAGGCCTATGCCACCGCCGCCTGGGGGCTGCCCCTGGAGCGGCAGGATCTGGAGCGGGAGCTGCCCGGCATCGGCCCCCGCTGGCAGGCGGGGCTGCTGTTCCGTCAGGACGGCCAGATCGACAACCGCCGCCGCCTGATGCGTGCCCTGGAGCGGGCCTGCGTGGCCCGGGGTGTGGCCTTCCAGGAGGGGGCCGAGGTGCAGGAGCTGCTCACCGATGGCGGCGGAGCCCTGTGCGGGGTGCGCCTGCGCAGCGCCGAGGGGGAGGAGCGGCGGCTGGAGACCCGCCGGGCGGTGCTCACCGCCGGCGCCTGGAGTGCCGCCTTGCTGCCGACGCTGCCGATCGTCCCGGTGAAGGGGCAGATGCTGTCGCTGCAGGGCCCACGCCAGGCCCTGAGCCGGGTGATCTTCGGGCCGGGAACCTATCTGGTGCCCCGCGATGACGGCCTGTTGGTGGTGGGGGCCACCAGCGAGGTGGAGGCGGGCTTCCGGGAGGGGCTCACCCCCGATGGGCAGCGGCAGCTGCAGGCGGGCATCGCCGCGCTGCTGCCGCAGGCGAGCCTGTGGCCACCGATGGAGCGCTGGTGGGGCTTCCGACCCTGCACCCCCGATGAGGGCCCGCTGCTGGGCGCCGGGCCGATCCCGGGGTTGTGGCTGGCCTGCGGCCACCACCGCAACGGCGTGCTGCTGGCGGCGATCACCGCCGAGCTCGTCTGCGCAGCGATGGCCGCCGCCGATGCCGATCCCTGGCCCGCGGGCGCCGGCACTGGGCCGGGGCTGGATGGCGATCCCGAGGGGCAGGCCCTGCTGCAACGGTTCCGCTGGGATCGCTTTAGCCCGGAGCGTGGCCGCGGCGCGACGCAGCCGGCGGCCCCAGGCCCGGCCTGAGCACTGCCGGCACGGACTGACCCTGAGGTCCCGGGCCAGACCTGAGCGCTGCCGGCACGGCCGGCACGGACCGAAGCCGAGGCCCCCGGACCCACTGCAGGCGCCACTACCAAACCCATGCCGAGCACACTCACCGGGCCCACGGCACGCCCCACTACCGGAGCCATGCGGCTTCTCCGACCGGGCCCACGCACCAGGCCCATTGCATAGTGCCCGGATTGCGCGGCACCGGAGCGCCCCAGCCATGCACGGCTCCTCGACCCTGCTCACCCCCGCCCTGTTGCAGCAGCTGCAGGCCTGGCTGCAGGAGGATCTCGGCCGCGGCGATCTCACCGCCCCCGCCGTGGCCGGGGCCCATGGGCAGGCCCACTGGATCGCGCGCGCCGATGGGCTGTTCTGCGGCGGGGTGTTGATCCCACCGCTGTTCCACTCGCTCGATCCCCAGCTGGAGGTGCGGCTGCTGGTGGCCGAAGGGGAAGTGATCACCAGCGGAACCCGGCTGCTGGAGCTGAATGGCAACGCCGCCGCGCTGGTGGCCGGTGAACGCACGGCGCTCAACCTGGCGATGCGCCTTTCCGGCATCGCCACCGCCACCGCCCGGTTGGTGCAGGAGCTGGAGGGCACAGGTGTGCGCCTGGCCGATACCCGCAAGACCACACCGGGCCTGCGGGTGCTGGAGAAGTACGCGGTGCGCGTCGGCGGTGGCCTCAACCATCGCCTCGGCCTCGATGATGCGGCGATGCTCAAGGAGAACCACATCGCCTGGGCGGGTGGGATCACGGCGGCGGTGGCAACCGTGCGCGCCCAGGCCCCCTGGCCCAGCCGCCTGATCGTGGAGGCCGAAACGGCAGCGGAAGCGGAGGAGGCGCTGCGGGCCGGCGCTGATGGCATCCTGCTCGATGGCTTCTCGCCAGAGGCGCTGAGCGCCCTGGTGCCGCAGCTGCGCGCCCAGGCGGCGGCGGCGCAGCGGACGGTGGTGCTGGAGGCTTCCGGCGTGCAACCCGATCAGCTGCGCCGTTATGCGGCCAGCGGCGTTGATCTGATCTCCACCAGCGCTCCGATCACCCGCAGCGCCTGGCTCGATCTCAGTATGCGTTTTGAGCTGCCGTGGACCTGAGCCGCCCGGCGATCCAGCCCGGAAGCCACCGGCGGCCCTGAGCCGCAGCCTTGCACCGCAACACGGCCCCAGCCGGGAGGGCCCCAGCCAACAACGGCCTGAGCGAAGGACGCCTGAGCCAGCACAGCCACACCGGCGCTGCCACACCAGCGCTGCCACGCAGCCACAGCCACGCAGCCGCAGCCGCTGCGGTGCCGCACCCAGGCGCGTCGGCACGATCCCAGCAGCGCCCAGGCCTGTCGGCATGAAGCCGCGTGGCCTGAGCCCTGACGGAAAGCCTCTGCAGGCGCCTGGAATCCGGGCGACACCGAGGCGAACTCCCCTCAGGGCTGCCGCCTCGGCGCTGCGTAAAAAAACGGCCGCAGCTGCGGCCAGACCCTGACAGAACCGCCAGCTGTCGCCACACTCCACACAGTCCACGCCTGAGCTGCTCCATGGCGCCAACCCGCGTGCCCCGACTTCTGCCCATCGCCCTCGGCACTGCTGGCCGCCCTGGCCCCGATGGCCCAGGCCCGCGCCGAGGGGGTGATCGAGCGGGTCGCCCGCAGCGGCGAACTGGTGCTGGTCGGCATCCCCGACAACCCTCCCCTGCTCGATGACAACCGCAAGGGCGAAAACCGGGGCTATGCCGTGGCGGTGGCCCGCTGGATCAAGGATGAACTGAGCACCGCCATCGGCCGGCCGGTGAAGCTGCGCGTCGAGGCGGTGGCCTCAGCCAGCGAGCTGGGCGAGCGGATCGGAGCCGGCCGGGCCGATCTGGCCTGTGGGGTGCCGTTCACCTGGGCACGCGACATGCAGTTTGATTTCTCACTGCCGATCGGCCTGTCCGGCCTGCGCCTGCTGGCCCCCGCCGGCCGCTTCGATGGCTCCCTGGCCCGCCTGCGGGGGCAACGGATCGCTGTGGTGGCCGATTCCCTGGCTGAATCGGAACTCAGAGGTGCCGGCAGTGGCGCCGTGCTGGTGCCCTATCCCAACCTGTCGGAGGCGGTCACGGCCCTCAGCGGCGGCCGCGTGCAGGGCGTGGTGGGCGACAGCCTGATGCTGGCGGGCCTGGCGCGGGAGCAGGGCGTCAAAGGCCTGGCGCTCACCCCCGACCAGCCCTATGAGCGCTATGCGCTCGCCTGCATGCTGCTGGAAAACGACTCCGCCTTCCGCAACCTGGTGAACCTGGCGATCGCGCGACTGCTGCAGGGTTACATCGATGGAGATCCACGGGCGGTGGAGAGCGTCGAGCGCTGGGTGGGTCCGGGCAGCACCGTGGCCCTGCCACCGGAGAGGATCCGCACCTATTTCGAAACGGTGCTGCTCGGGGTGGAGGCGATCCGCCCCCTGCCCGCCCGCGGCGGCAGCTGAGCGCCGCACCCGATCGATCCTTCCTGTTCCTGTTCCCCCTGAATTCCGCCCCGATCCGATGGCGTTCCTCTCCTGTCCCCGCCTGTTCGGCATCCTGCTGATCGCAGCCTCGCTGCCGATGGATCCCGGCATCGCCCTGGCCACCGGCATGGCTGCCAGCCCCGCTTCCCCGGGTGCCGGCGAACATGAACCCACAGAGGCGATCGAGCTGCGGCTGCGCCGGATCGGAGCAGCGATGCGGCAACGCAGCGGCGAGGAAGGGCCGGGAAGCCTGCCCGATGACGTGGTGGCTGGTGTATTCGTCAATGTCGGCCCGGTGGGTTGGCGCAACGGCGGCTGGGGCAATGGCGGCTTCTACAACGGTGGGTTCCGCAATGGTGGCTTCAGCAACGGCGGCTTCTGGAATGGTGGCTTCCGCAATGGCGGTTTCCATAACGGTGGCTTCCGCAACGGCGGCTTCTACAACCGCTGGTGAGGCTCCGCCGCAGCCCTGCCGTCCCTGCCGTCAGTTCCGATGAACGCTCCCCATCACGGTCCGGTGCGGCTGCTGGTGCTGCAGCCCACCCCGTTCTGCAATCTCGACTGCGATTACTGCTATCTACCCGATCGCGGCGATCGCCGGCGGCTGCCCATGGCCCTCCTGGAGCGCGCCCTGGAGCGGGTGCTGGAGAGCCCCTGGTTTGATGGACCGTTCACGCTGCTGTGGCATGCCGGTGAACCGCTGACCGTCCCGATCGCCTTCTACGACGAGGCCACCGCCTGCATCCACAGCGTGCTGAAGCGCCATGGTCTGCCAGCGGAGACGGTGGTGCAGTCGCTGCAGACCAATGCCACGGTGATCAACGACGCCTGGTGTGAGTGCTTCCAACGCCATGACATTCATGTAGGCGTCTCGATGGATGGCCCGGCATTCCTGCACGATGCCCATCGCGTCACCCCCACCGGCCTGGGCAGCCATGGGGCGGTGATGCGCGGCATCGCCCATCTGCAGCGCCACGGCATACCGTTTCAGGTGATCTGCGTGCTCACCAACGATGCCCTTGACCATGCCGATGCCCTGTTTGACTTCTTCATGGCGCACGGCATCCATGGCGTCGGCTTCAACATGGAAGAAACCGAAGGAGCCAATCAGCAATCCACACTGGAGCGCCCCGACGGTGAGCAACGCTACCGCGCCTTTCTGGAGCGTTTCTGGATACGGATGGCCGAAAATCCAGGTGTGCTGCGACTACGCGAATTCGATGGTATCGCCAGCCTGGCTGCCCACGATCAGCGCCTGCACAACACCGATATGAATGCACCCTTTGTGATCGTGAATGTCGATGCGCGCGGTCAGATTTCCACCTTTGATCCGGAACTGCTGGCCGTGAAAACGGAACGCTACGGCGATTTCGCCTTCGGCAACGTGCAGGAGCACAGCCTGGAGGAGATCGCCGCCACCCCGAAATTCCAGCGGGTGCTGGCCGAGATCACCGCCGGCGTGGAGCGGTGCCGCAACAGTTGCTCTTATTTCGGTCTTTGCGGCGGTGGCGCCGGCAGCAACAAGTACTGGGAGCATGGCCGCCTCGATGGCAGCGAAACCCAGGCCTGCCGCTACCGCATCCAGCTGGTGGCCGATGTGGTGCTGGACGGAATGGAGAAAGCCCTGGGGCTGGCGGCCTGAGAGCTGGCACCTGGCTGGCTGGATTGCAGCTCCAATGGCGGGGTCGCTCTCATAACATCCTGCTTCCGAGGGGCCTGCAGTAGAGGGCGTAAAGACCAGGCTTGAGGTGGGTGTTGCAGGCCTGGAATAGCCATGGATTCTACCAAGCTGCGTATAGAGGGCCAACAAACAGAGACCCCCAGAATCATGTCGCGAATTCAGAAGGGGTCGTCATCGCCGATCGGATGCTGAGCCATCAGGGTGAGGAAGGCACGGAATCGGGCTCGGTTAATGGCGCTGGGGTCGAGTTGGAATCGTCCGGAAAGCAGTGCTGCTTGATCAAGGCGCTCAAGGCATCGTCTCTGGCGTTGAGCTTCGCGAGCTTGGCGTTCTCGCGCCTGAGCTGCTCGATTTCTTTCTCGATCTGCTCGCAATCGTTCTTGATCGGCTCGATCTCGCTCTTGATCCGCTCTCTGTCGCTCCTCACTCGCAAAATATCTTTCTCGAGCCGCTCTCTGTCGCTCCTCACCTGCAAAATATCTTTCTCGAGCTGTTGCATGTACAATTCGTGCTGCATCTTGCGCTGCTCGTAGTCGGGATCGCGTCGCCAATTCAGCATCGATAAAAACTGTCGCCACCGAGGCAACGATGATGGGGATGCCCCATTGCTGG